>JBDTNS010000083.1:0-8014 GCA_039933675.1 Chloroflexota bacterium | reverse complement strand
CGGCCAGGGCACAGGTCGCGACGCCCTCAGCCTCGTGACCGCTGTCCTGTTCATCGGAGGGCTGCTCTTCCTGCTGTGGGACACACTTCGCTATCTCAACCAGGAGTACATCCTGACCAACCGGCGGGTCATCCAGGTTGAGGGCGTCGTCAACAAGCGAGCCACGGACAGCTCGCTCGAGAAGATCAACGACGCAGCCCTGACCCAGTCGTTCTTCGGCCGGATCTTCGACTTCGGCGATCTCGACGTTCTGACCGCCGCCGAGGCGGGGATCGAGCGGTTCCGGATGATCATCGACCCGGTCGGCTTCAAGCGCGCGATGCTCGATGCCAAACACGAACACGAGGTCGGCATGGAGCGTGAGGGCTGGGCGCCGGGTCCGCCGATCCGCGACGGCTCGGGCGGTCCGGCGCCCCGACCGGCCGACGCCGCAGTTCCCGGCACCGCCCCGGGCGATCGAACGATGAGCACCCCCAGCGTGCCCATGCCAGCCCCCGCCGCGCCTCCGGCGCCGGCCTCTCGCTCAGATCCCGACGAGGTGACCCGCACCCTCGCGAGCCTCGCCGACCTGCGCGATCGAGGCGCGATCACACCCGAGGAGTACGAAACCAAGAAGGCGGACCTGCTCGGGCGTCTCTGAGCGGGCCGTCCCGGTACGATAGGCGCGACTCCACGACTTTCCGTACGCCAGGTGCTGATTGGATCCCACGCTCGAACACGTCATCTCTGCGTCGATCGTCGTCGCCATCATGCTGCTCGTCGGTCTGCCGGTCCACGAGTTCAGCCATGCTCTCGCGGCATTCAGGCTCGGCGACGGCACCGCCAAGCTGTTCGGGCGGCTGACCCTCAACCCGATCGCGCATTTCGACCCGGTCGGTGGCACCCTCCTGGCCCTGACGTTCATCGGCTCCGCGGCGACGGGCGGTGCGATCGGGTTTGGCTGGGCGAAACCCACCCCGGTCAACCCGCTCAACCTCCAGGGTGGCCGGCGCGGCGAGGCGATCGTGGCGGCCGCGGGCCCGCTCTCGAACCTTATCCTCGCGATCGCCGGGGCGATCCCGCTGCGCTTCCTGTTTGCAAACCCGCAGCTCGCGACGCAGATCCCGATTCTCTTCCAGGTCCTCTTCTTCTTCGTCCAGATCAACCTGCTGTTGATGGTCTTCAACTTCATCCCGATCCCGCCACTCGACGGCTCGAAGGTGATGTTCGCGTTCATGGATCGCCGGACCGAATACCAGATCCGTCCGATCCTCGAGCAATACGGGTTCTTCATCCTCCTCGCCCTGCTGTTCTTCCCGCCCGGCAATTCGATCGGGTCGAGGATCATCCTGCCGATCATCGATGGGATCTTTGGGTTCCTGGTGGGGGTCTAGGACCCGCCAGTTCCGGGCGCACCTGCGGGCGGACGTGACGCCCGAGGAGCGGACGGCGCTGGCATCCTGGATCTCCTCCTCGGCGCTCGCCCTCTTCGATTCGATGCACCTGGCCGACCGCCGCCATGGTCTCGACGTCGTCGGCTCGCTGCGGGCCGAGGGCGTCGTCGACCGCGACGTGCTCATCGCCGGGCTCGTCCACGATGCCGGCAAGGGCGACACCGGGATCTGGCCGAGGGTCGCGTACTCGCTGGGGCAACGGTATGGATCGTGGGTGTGGCGCGTCGCCGAGCGACTCCCCGGGTTCGGGCCTGCCATAGGCCGCCTCGAAACGCACGCCGAGACGTCGGCCGAGCTCGCGGCGACGGCCGGCTGCTCGCCACGGACCGTCGAGCTGATTCGGAGCCAGGACGCTCCGACCGACCCCGAATTCGGCGAGCTCTTCCGGCTCGCCGACGAGGCCAACTGATGGCCGGTGGCGAGTCGGCGGGTTTCCCGCTCGTCCCGGTGATGGCCGCGCCCGCCCCGGCCGGCGCGGCAGCACCCGCGGTCAGCTTTGGCGAGGGCCGGCGCCCGGAGAGCCGCACCCAGGTCCAGATGGCCGAGTTCGACGGACCGCTCGCGCTGCTGCTTTCGCTCATCGAGGCGCGCCAGCTCGATGTCCTGACGGTCCCGCTCGGGGCCCTCGCCGATGCCTACCTCGACGCGCTCGGCGGATTGACCGCCGATCGTCTCGGCAACGTCAGCTCGTTCGTGGCGATCGCCAGCCAGCTCATCCTCATCAAGAGCCGCGCGATGCTCCCGCGCCGCACTGAGCCGACTGATCCCACGGCCCTCCCCGACGAGGGCGGCGACCCCGAAGCCGAGCTTCGCGCCCGGCTCATCCTCTACCGAGCGCACCGCGACGCGGGCCTGCGGATGGCCGAGATGGCGCTCCGCCGGATCGGGCTCTTCCGGCGCGAGCCTGCGACTGCGCACGCGGCGGGTCTCGCGGGCGCCCGCCCGGCCGATGCCCCGACGCTCGATCCCGGGCTGCTGGTCCAGGCCCTCGACCGGCTCGCGCTCCTCGCCCCGCCGTCCGAGCCGCCGACCGAGGTGATGGCCCGCGCGATCACCATCACCGAGCGGGCGGAGATCATCCGCGCCGCGCTCCGCGCTGCGCCGACGTTCGTCCTCCAGGAGCTGCTGGTCGGCGTCCGCGACCGCGTCGTGATCGCAATCACGTTCCTGGCCATGCTCGAGCTCATGAAACGCCGCGAGATCGTGGTCGGACAGGCGACGCCCTGGGGTCCGATCGTCGCCCGTGCCACGACCGCTGACGAGCGCTCGGCGGCCGGCGTCGAGGATCTCGCCAAGGTCCCGCTCGACGAGACCCTCGAGTCGTTCGCATGACCGATGAGCTCGAGGTCGCGCTCCCGGACCCAGCCGCGTCCACCATCGCCGTCGAGACCGAGCCGATCGAGCTGACCGAGGTCACGCTCGAGGCCCTCCTCTTCGTCGCCGAGAAGCCGCTCTCCCGTCGCGAGATCGCCGTGCTTGCCGGGACCAACCGGGCGACGGTCGATGCCCGCCTCGGCGACCTCGAGGTCTCGCTGGCTGCGCGCGGGATTCGGCTCCTGATCGACGGCGACCGCGTGGAGCTGGCGACTGCGGCTGAGGGCGGTGCTCTCGTGGCACGCTACGTCGGGGCCGATGCGGTTCGGCTCTCGCCGGCGTCATTGGAGACATTGGCGATCGTCGCGTATCGTCAGCCGGTGACGAAATCCGCCATCGAACGCATCCGCGGTGTCGACTCGGACTACACGATCCGGACCCTGCTCCATCGCCGGTTCGTCGTCGAGTTGGGCCGGGTCGATGCGCCCGGCCGCCCGTTCCTGTACGGCACCGGTTTCGAGTTCCTCGAGCGCTTCGGGCTGACGAGCCTCGACGAGCTGCCGCCGCTGGACGTCGACGTCGCGGCTCGACTCGCGGAGGAGGGCGGCGAGCCGATCAGCGAGCCCCTCTTCCCCGACGACGGCCGCAACGGCCATTCCGCCCGGGAGCCCGACTGATGGCGCTCGAACGCCTCCAGAAGGTCCTTGCCGCCTCCGGGGTCGCGTCGCGCCGCGCGAGCGAGGTGCTGATCGTCAACGGGCGGGTCACGGTCGATGGCAAGCCGGCCCGGCTCGGGATGCAGGTCGATCCGGACCAGGCGGTCATCACGGTCGACGGCCGCGTCATCGGCGGCGCCGCCCAGCCCGAATACCTGCTCCTCCACAAGCCCGGCGGCGTCACCTCGACCGTCCGCGATCGGCATGCCTCGAAGACCGTGCTCGACATGATCCCGACCGCGCTCCTTCCGGAGGGCGCGCGGCTCTACCCGGTCGGTCGCCTCGACCAGGATTCGGAGGGTCTCCTCGTCCTGACCAACGACGGCGGCTGGGCGGATCGTGTCCTCCATCCGCGCCACGGCATCGAGCGCGAATACGCGATCGGTCTGCGCGCGCCGCTGACGCCCGACCAGGTCAAGGCGATCAAGGCCGGCATCCAGCTCGACGAGGGTCTCGCGACGCTCACGGGGCTGCGCGCCACGACCGAGATCGAGACTCGCCGGCTGATCGAGCTGATCGCTCCGCCACCCGGCGCACTCGTCTGGTACCGCGCGATCCTCGCCCAGGGCTGGAAGCGGCAGCTGCGCCGGATGTTCGGCGCGGTGGGCGCGCCGATCGACCGGCTCGTGCGGGTCCGCATGGGGCCCGTCCGGCTCGACGACCTGCCGAGCGGCCGAGCTCGTCGGCTGCGGGCGCCAGAGGTGCGCGGGCTTGGTGCCGGCGCCGGAGTGAGCCGACAGGGCGCTCGGGCTGCCGCGGGGAGCGAGCCGGCTGCCACCGCTGCGCAGGAAGCTCGAACGGGACGGCCGACCGGTCTGCGACGGACACCGCGACCCAGCCCGACCCCGGGAGGCAACCGGACCCCGGGGCCAAGCCGGGCGCGATGACGTTTGCGGCCTCGATGACGATGACGCCCGGAACGGCCGGATGAACGACGCGCCGAGGATCCAGGAGGGGACGCTCCTGTGGGAGCCGTCGGCCGAGTTAGCCGCCGCGACCAACCTGACCGACTACCTCGGCTGGCTCGACCGCGAACATGGCCTGCGGTTCGCCGACTACGAGGAGTTGTGGCGCTGGTCGGTCGACGATCTCGAGGCATTCTGGTCATCGATCGTCGACTATTACGAAATCCCGCTCCACGGCGACCGGGGCCGCGTGCTCGGCTCGCAGGCGATGCCCCGCGCGGTCTGGTTCGAGGGAACCACGATCAACTACGCCGAGGCCGTCTTTCGCCGGGCAGCGCACGACCGGCCGGCGCTCCTCTTCCAGTCCGAGCGCGAACCGCTCCGATCGATCGCGTGGGCCGAGCTGGAGACCTCGGTCGCGGCGGTCGCGAGTGGCTTCCGACGGCTTGGCGTCGGGCGTGGCGACCGGGTCGTGGCCGTCCTCCCGAACATCCCCGAGGCGGTCATCGCGTTTCTCGCGACCGCCAGCATCGGGGCGATCTGGTCGTCGTGCTCGCCGGACTTCGGGACGGGCAGCCTGGTCGATCGCTTCGCCCAGATCGAGCCGAAGATCCTGATCGCGGTCGACGGCTACGCCTATGGCGGCAAGCCGTTCGATCGCCGCGAGGTCGTCGACGAGCTCCGCGCCGCGCTCCCGTCCCTCGAAAGCACCGTGCGCGTTCCGTACCTGAACCCGTCCTCCGCCACCGCGGCCGCCCAGACCGGCGAGCTCGCCTGGGGCGACCTCCTCGCCGGCCCGGCCGAGCCACTCACCTTCGAGCCAGTTCCGTTCGATCATCCGCTCTGGGTGCTCTTCTCGTCGGGGACGACCGGCCTCCCCAAGGCGATCGTCCACGGCCATGGCGGGATCGTCCTTGAGCACACCAAGGTCCTCGGGCTCCACTGCGACGTGCGCCCCGGCGACCGGATGTTCTGGTATTCGACGACCGGCTGGATGATGTGGAACTTCCTGCTCGGGTCCTTGCTCGTCGGCGGGACTGCCGTCCTCTACGACGGCAACCCGGGCTATCCGGACCTGGGCGTCCTGTGGGAGATGGCCGAACGCGCCGAGGTCAGCCTCTTCGGCACGAGCGCCGCGTTTCTCGCCGCGAGCCTCAAACGCGGGATCCGGCCGGGCGCCGAGCACGACCTGTCGCGGCTGCGGGCGATCGGTTCAACAGGGTCGCCGCTCGCGGTCGACGTCTTTGCCTGGGTTTACGACGCCATCAAGCCCGACGTCTGGCTCGTCTCGCTCAGCGGCGGTACGGATGTCGCGAGCGCGTTCGTCGGTGGCGTGCCGACCCTGCCGGTCCACGCCGGAGAGCTCCAGGCGCGTTCACTCGGCGCGCGGGTCGAGGCGTTCGACGAGGCCGGCCGGTCGGTGATCGGGGAGACCGGTGAGCTCGTCCTGAGCGCACCGCTGCCGTCGATGCCCGTCGGCTTCTGGGACGATCCGGACGGTGAGCGGTACCGCGAGAGCTACTTCGGGATGTACCCGGGCGTCTGGCGCCACGGCGACTGGATCCGGATCACCGAGCGTGGGAGCGCCGTCATCGAAGGGCGATCGGACTCCACGCTCAACCGCCAGGGCATCCGCTTTGGGACGAGCGAGCTCTACGCCGTCGTCGAGGCACTCCCCGAGGTGGCCGACAGTCTCGTCATCGGGCTGGAGCTTCCCGGTGGCCGCTACTGGATGCCGCTCTTCGTCGTCCTCGCCAACGGCATTGCGCTCGACGACGCCCTGGTCGCCCGGATTCGGACCGCAATCCGCGAGACGCTCTCGCAGCGCCATGTGCCGGACGCGATTGTCGCCGTTCCGGCCGTCCCCCGGACGCTGACCGGCAAGAAGATGGAGGTCCCGGTCAAGCGGCTCCTCCTCGGCCGGCCACTCGCCGAGGTCGCCGCGCCGGGCGCCGTGGCGGACCCGGCGGCGCTCGAGTTCTTCGCGGACTACGAAGCGGTCGTCGCGGCCCTCTCCGGCTGATGCGGGCCGGGTATCCTGCGTCGATGGACGCCGCCGACTCGCCGAACCGCAGGAAGCTGGTGGTCGCCCTCGACGGGCCGGGCTCGTCGGGCAAGAGCAGCGTCGGCGCCGCGGCCGCCCTCGAGCTCGGCTACCGCTTCTGCGACACCGGTCTTCTGTACCGCGCGGTGACCTGGCTGGCCCTCGCGCGCCGGGTCTCCGCCTCGTACCCGCATGCGATGCGTGGCCTTGCCGACGAGGTCGAGCTGGCACCCGACGAGGTCGGCCGGCTCGCCCGGGTGCTCGTCGATGGGGTCGATCACACCGCCGATGTCCACAGGCCTGCAGTCGATGCCGCAGTTTCGGCAGTCTCGGCGATCCCCGAGTTGCGCCTCGCACTCCTCGAACGGCAGCGCTCGCTCGCGGCGGCTGGCGGGATCGTCATGGCGGGCCGTGACATCGGCACGGTCGTCCTCCCCGATGCCGATCTGAAGATCTTCCTCGAGGCGTCGGTCGAGGAGCGCGCCCGGCGGCGTGCCGAGGAACGCGGCGTCGACCCGGATTCCAGGGAGGCGGCGGCGATCTACGAGGCGCTCCGCCGGCGCGACGAGCTCGACTCGACCCGAGCCGTGGCGCCGCTCCGCGCGGCGCTCGACGCCCGGATCATCTCGACCGACGGCAACCGCTTCGAGGACACCGTCGACGCCGTCGTCAACGCGATCCGCGACGTCGAGGGGCGGCTCGCCGACGCATCCGAGCGCGAGCGGAGCAGAGCCGGCGCATGAGTGAGGCGCCGGAGCCGATCGAGAGCTCGATCACGCCGCTTATCACGGGTCTGACGATCGGTGGTCGCATCTTCGGGCAGGTGCTGAGCCGAATGACCGTCGAGGGCGCGGTCGATGATATCCCGCGAGAGGGGCCTGTCATCCTGGCCGCCAATCACGCCTCGAACCTCGATGCCGTCGTCATCGGGTCGTGGCTCATCCCGCGACTCAAGCGGCGGATCCACTGGCTCGGCAAGCGCGAGCTCTTCGCGTGGCCGATCATCGGCTGGACGGCGGCCAACGGTGGTGTCCACCCGGTCGACCGGGGATCGGCGGATATCGAAGCCTTCCGGCTCGCGCAGCGGATCCTCGACGAGGGGCACATCCTGTTTGTCTTCCCGGAGGGGACGCGAAGCGCGGACGGCGTCCTGCAGGAGGCGCGCGACGGGATCGGCGTCCTCGCCCTGCGCAGCGGTGCGCCGATCGTCCCGATCGGGATCGCCGGTTCGAACCGGGTCTGGCCGAAGGGTCAGCGGTTCCCGCATCCCGGCGGCCGGGTCACGATCCGCGTCGGGCGTCCGTTCCGACCCGCCGAGTCGCTGCCGCCGGGCACGGACCGGCGAACCGGCAAGGGCCTCGTCACCCGGATGGTCATGGAACGGATCGCAGCGCTCCTGCCGCCCGGCCAGCGCGGCATCTATGGCCGAACCGGGCGCGAAGCCGGGCGAGACACCGGGCGCGACACCGGCTGACGAGCGCGTCCCGGCTGGGCTCCCTTCAGGCCAATCGAGGGCTCATGCGATAATCGACGCATGGGAACCGTCCAGGAAGTCCGCATCGCGAAGCGCACCGGCTTCTGCTATGGCGTTCGCGAGGCGAT
>JBDTNS010000082.1:0-8049 GCA_039933675.1 Chloroflexota bacterium | reverse complement strand
CGTATCGGCCGGCAGGAGATCGCCAGGCTTGCGGTCGCCCCGGGCCGCATCGCCCTCCCCCACCCTGACCTTCCCGGCCAGGACGAGCGCCTGCGCCCGACTGCGCGACTCGACGAGGCCGCGCTCGACCAGCAGCTGGTCGAGCCGAACCCGCGGCGACTTCCTTGCGCGAGGCGACGTCGCATCTCCTGGCGCTCGGGTGGAAGGTTCGGGACTCACCCGCCTATCGTGGCACAGCGCGCTGCACCTAGGCTCACCCGACTGGGTACGAGCGGACGTGCCTGAAGATGCATCTGAGGCGGGCTTGTCGGTCATTTGACCGATGCATGGCGCGATCGCGTCCGTACAATCGGGTTCATGGCCTACGTTGGACCGCACGTCTCGCCGCTCCTCGTCGGTCGAGACGACCTCCTCGCGCTCGCCAGCCGGCGCATCGCGGAGGTCGCCGCCGGCCGGGGTCACATGCTGCTGCTCGCCGGCGAGCCGGGTGTCGGCAAGTCGCGACTGCTCCGCGTGATCCTCGAGCAGGCCGCTGCAGCCGGATTCCGACTCGGCAAGGGTGATCTAAGCCCACACGACTGGCTCGTCGTGCTGGCGGCGGTGGAAGATCTCGCGCGCTGGTTGGACGAAAAGAGCTTTGGGACGCTGGGACCCCGGCTCCTGTCCGTGGATCGCGCCCAGAGTCAGGATTCGCTCGGCTCCCGCCGGAGCATCGTGCGCGATGTCGTCGACCTGATCCTCGGTGCCATCGACCAGCCGACACTGCTGGCCTTCGAAGATCTCCAATGGGCAGACGAGATGACCCTGGAGGTCATCGCCGAGCTCGTGCGCGGCTCGCGTGACCTGCCGCTCCTGCTGGTCGGCGTCTACCGGGTCGACGAGCTTCCGATCGGTTCCATCCATCGAGAGTGGCGGTCGCGGTTGCTGACCCAGCGGCTCGCCGAAGAGGCGCGCATCCAGCGCCTGACCCGGGAAGAGACGGCGCTGGTCACGACGCTGCTGCTGGGCACCGGCCTCCCGGCATCGCGTGAAGTGGCCGAGGCGGTCTACCAGCGGACGAACGGAATCCCGTTGCACATCGAGGAGCTGCTCGCTGCGGTCAGCGGCAAGGCCACGGATGGCCGCGCGATCCTCGGCGCCCAGGTGCCGGACACGATCGAGGACGCGATCCTGGCCAATGCCGCGCGGTTGAGCGAGGAGGCGCGCGCCGTCGCGCGCGCGGGCGCCGTGCTGGGACGATGCTTCGTGCCCAACGTGCTCGCGGGGATCCTGGATCGGCCGATCGCCGATCTCGACGAGCCGCTCGAGGAGCTCGTGAACGCCGGGATCCTGTACCCGTACGAGTCCGTCGACGAGGGCTTCTACGACTTCCGGCACCAGCTGCTGCGCGACGTCCTCTACGACGACGTCCCGGCGCGGGACCTGCGTCGGTTCCACGCGCGCGCCGCCGAGCTCGGGGCGACGCTCGCGGGCGCCACGGATATCCACGCCTCGGTCCACTTCGAGCGCGCGGGGCTCCATGACCAGGCATTCACGGCGGCCCTCACCGCCGCCACGGCTGCCACCGCCGTTTACTCGCACCGAGAGGCATTCGACCTCTACCGGCGGGCGATCCAGAACATGCCCGATTCGCTCCCGGACGCGGACAAGGCGCGAATCTGGTTTGCCTTCTCCGATTCGGCCGGCAGTCTCGATCGAAACGACCTCAGCCGCGACGCTGCCCTGCGCGCTCGCGAGTTGGCTCTGCAGGCGGGCGATGGCCTGCGAGCCACCGAGGCCCTCGTGAACCTGATCATCGTCGCGCGCCGCGAAGGTGAGCCGATTGCGGAGACGCGCGACCTCGCGTACCGCCTCATGATCGAGCTGGATGCGCAACCCGACGGAACCGACATCCACGCGCTGCGTGGCTTCGGGCTGTGGTTCCTCGCCACGCTCGAGGTCGATGCCCGCAATCTCGATAAGGCCCGCCGCCTCTTCAACGAAGCGCGCGACTACGCACTGGCCAACGGCATGGTCGCGGACGCGCAGGATGTCGAGCTGTCGATTGCCGCGATCGAGGTCCTGGAGGGCCGTTCCGAGGATGCTCTCGCGACGATGCGTTCGATGGCCGATCAGGCTCGGAGCGAGGGCGCGGAAGGGATCGCCGTGGGCGCATATCGCGATGCCGCCGTCTACGCGGCACGTGCCCTCGACTACCGGCAGGCCGGTATCCGCCTCGACGAGGGCCTCAAATACGCCGACGAGATCCAGGAGTCGTTCTGTGGCCACGTCATGGCCTCGACGCAGGCCCTCGTGTCGTGGGCGGACGGGCACTGGGACGAGGCGGCGAACCAGGGAGGCCAGGCGCTGAGCGACCCCGGATCCCAGCGCGCCCGGGCGATCGCCAACTGGGCGCTTGGGTACATCGCGGCAGGGCGCGGAGATCGATCGCTCGCAGAGTCCCACCTTCGACCGGCCCTGGAGCTCGGCCGACGCGCCGGGTGGCTCGAGTTCGCGTTGCCCGCCCAGTGGGGGCTCGCGGAGGCCGCCCTCATGGCTGATGATCCCACTGGTGCCATCACCCTGTGCGAGGAGGCGCTGACCGAGGCTCGCCAGCGTGGCGAATGGGGCCTCCTTGCGCCATTCGTCGTGACCGGTGTCCGCGCGTACCAGCTCGCCGGGAGGCCGGACGACGCGGCCAGATGGCTCGATCAGGTCGTTCGTGCCATCGGCCCGCTCGCCGACGTGGCATCGCCGGCGATCAAGCACGGAACCGGGCTGGTCAAGCTCGCTGAAGGGTCGATCGTCGCGGCACGCGACTCGCTGGAGGCCGCAGTGCGCGAGTGGGACGAGCGCGGTCGCCGCTGGGAAGCGTTGTGGGCGCGGCTCGACCTGGCAGCGGCGGACCTGCGCGCCAACCGGTACGCGGACGCGATGGCCCTCGTGCGCGAGGTCCGGGAGGCGGCGACGACCCTCGGTAGCCCGCCACTGCTCGTGCGCGCCGACCAACTCGAGCGGCTTGCGAAGGGCCGAGGCGCCGAGATCGAGCCATGGCATCCGTTGACCGTCCGCGAGTTCGAGGTCGCGCGGAAGATCGCCGAGGGCCTGACCAATGCCCAGATCGGCGAGGAGCTCTTCGTGTCACCGAAGACCGTCAGTGCGCACGTCGAGCACATCCTCGCCAAGCTCGGCGTGGCGCGACGAGCCGAGGTCGCCACGTGGGTCGCGAGCGTGGGACGCACCGACAAGCAACTGGCCGGCGAGCCCAGGGAGCGCGTCGCGGGGCGCTGAGCAACTCGGGATAAGAACCGCTAGCTCGCGGCGACCTCCGAGCGTCCCGGTGTGGCGCGCATCGTGTCGAGGGCCTCGCGGACCTGGGCGGCCAGACCGACTGCATCGAGCCGCAGGAGGCGGCGCAGGTCGGCGACCGAACCGTGGTCGACGAACCGCTCGCCGGGGATGCCGAGGATTCGGACCGCGAGCTCGCGGTAGGCGGGGTCGGCCAGGCGGGCTTCCTCGACGAGCTCGAGGACGCCGCTCCCGAAGCCACCCGTCACGACGCTCTCTTCAAACGTCACGAGCATCCGCTTGCCGCGAGCCTGGTCGAGGATCAGCTGGCGGTCGAGTGGCCGCGCGAAGCGGGCGTTGATGAGCCCGATCGACCAGCCATCGGCCTCGAGGATGGTGGCCGCCTCGACGGCCCGCGCGACGATCGGGCCGAACCCCACGAACAGCAGATCGCGACCCTCGCGCAGGACCTCTCCCCGGCCGATCGGCACGATCGACGGCGTGACCGGGTCGAGCCCAAAGCCCGCATCGCGCGGGTAGTGCAGCGCGAATGGATGGTCCTGCGCGAGCCCGGTCCGCAGCAGCGAACGGAGCTCCTGCTCGTCCTTGGGCGAAGCGATGATCAGGTTCGGGAGCTGCCGCTGGGCGGGCAGTGTGAACATTCCCTGGTGACTCGTCCCGTCCTCGCCGACCAGCCCGGCGCGGTCGACCGCGATGAGGACCGGCTGATCGTTCTGACAGACGTCGTGCACGGTCTGATCGAAGGCCCGCTGGAGGAACGTCGAGTAGAGCGCGACGACCGGTCGCATCCCGCCCATGGCGAGACCGGTCGCAAACGCCATCGAGTGCTGCTCGGCGATCCCGACATCGAACATGCGGTCGGGGAACTCGGCCTGGAACTTCGCCATCCCGGTTCCGGTCGGCATCCCGGCCGTGATCCCGACGATCCGCCGATCCGCCCGCGCCAGCTCGATGAGCTCCTCGGCGAAGACGGCCGTGTAGTTCAGGGGCTTCTTCGCCGCGGCGGCGACGACCAGCGGAGGCGCGGCGTCGTCGGCCATCGATTCGGTCGGCATCGCCGCCGGAGCGCCCACAGGAGCGCCCACGTACGCGTCCGTCGGCGGCGCCATCGTGATCGGTGGCAGGGCGGCGCCGTGGAAACCGACCTGGTCGGTCTCGGCCGGGCGAAAGCCGCGGCCCTTCTGGGTCCGGACATGGACGATGGTCGGCCCGGGCAGCGTCAGCGCCCGCCCGAGCGTTTCGAGCAGCGCGTGCAGGTTGTGGCCGGGCACGACCCCGATGTAGGTGATCCCCAGGTCCTCGAACAGCTGCCCTGGCTGGGCGAAGCGAACGACCGAACCTCGCAGCCGCTTGGACAGTTCCAGGAGGTGCGGACCGAGGATCGGCACCCGCTCGACAGACCGGTCGTACACGCTCTTGCTCCGGCGCCACGTCCGCGACAGCTTGATCTGGGAGAGGTACTTCGAGAAGGCCCCGACGGTCGGGCTGATCGACATCTCGTTGTCGTTGACGACGATGAGCATCTGGGTCTGCCGATGGCCGATGTCGTTGAGCGCCTCGAGCGAGAGCCCGCTCATGAGCGCCGCGTCACCGACGACGACCGCGATCCGTTCCGACCCGTGACGGAGGTCGCGCGCCTCGGCGAGCCCTTCCGCGATCGAGAGCCCCGTCCCGGCGTGCCCGCCATCGAACACGTCGTGTGGCGATTCAGAGCGGCGCGGAAAACCACCGACGCCATCGAGCTGGCGGAGCGTCCCGAACCGCTCGAGTCGTCCGGTCAGGAGCTTGTGCGGGTAGGCCTGATGTCCGGTGTCCCACACGATGTGGTCGCGCGGAGACTCGAGCAGGCGGTGCAGCGCAATCGTCAACTCGACGACGCCGAGTGATGAGCCAAGATGGCCGCCGGTCTTCGCGACAGTACGCACGATCGTGTCGCGGATCTCGACGGCGAGCTGCGCAAGCTGGACCTCGTCGAGGCCGCGCAGGTCGGCGGGCGTCTGGATCGTCGGCAGGATCGGCACGATGCGGGAACTCCTGGATGGTCGGGCAAGCGACGGTGCGTTCGGTCGGCTGACGACTCGGTCGCGTCGCGTGTGATGATGACCCAGATCGGCGGCGTCCGGGTTTGGATGACGCGCCAGAGTGTAAACCTGTCCGCTCCAGGTCGCTTGTTTTGAGCGTCCCACGGAACGGCGACCTGGGGGTGAGCGTGGAACGTTTCGTCATCGACCGGCTGCGCGAGTCACTGCGCGACCAGGTGACCACGGAGATCGACACCGACTACGACGAGTTGCGGGCGACGTTCAACGCCCACGTCCAGCGGCGTCCGGCGGTCATCGTCCGTGCCCGGACCGACGACGACGTCATTGCGGCCGTCGTGGCCGCGGCCGACCTCGGCCTGCCGATCGCGGTACGCGGAGGTGGTCACAGTGTCGCCGGGCACTCGATGGCCGATGGCGCGCTCGTGGTCGATCTTCGCGACCGGCGCGAGGTCTCGGTCGATCCGAAACGCCGCCTCGTCCGTGTTGGCGGCGGGGCGCAGTGGGATGACGTCGACCCGGCGGCATGGGCCAACCACCTTGCCGTCGTCGGCGGGACGTTCGGCGATACGGGTGTGGGCGGGTTGACCCTCGGCGGCGGGATCGGCTGGCTCTCCGGGCTGCAGGGGTTCACCTGTGACAACCTCATTCGCGCGGAGGTCGTCACCGCGTCGGGCGACAAGGTCGTTGCCGGCCCCGAAGGCGACCCGGACCTCCTCTGGGCGCTGCGGGGTGGCGGCGGCAACTTTGGTGTGGTGACCTCGTTCGAATTCGCGGCCATCGATCCGGGACCGATCCTGGCCGGCCACGTCGAGTACCCGGTCAGTGCGACCAAACAGGTCCTGCGACACCTGGCCGAGCTGGCCGCGACAGCGCCCGATCCGCTCCAGGTGTTCGTCTCGATCGGACCACACGCGGGCGATCCCGACCCGACGCCGTGGGTCAGGGTCGGTGTCTGCTGGCCGGGCGAGGCCTCGACGATGCCGGACGCTCTCCGCCAGCTCCGCAACGCCCTCCCGGCCGTCTCCGACACCCTCGCGCCGATGGCGTATCCCGATGTCCAGGCGCTCGCCGGACGCTTGCCGTTCGGGCTGCGCCACTACTGGAAGGGCCACTTCCTGCGCGCCCTCGACGAGACGGTCATCGGCGGCATCGTCGCGTCGCTCGCGGACCGTCCGGCTGGCAGCGTCATCCTCCTCGAGGCGATCCGGGGGAAGGCGCACGTGGAGCCCGAGGGCGGTGCGGCATTTGGCCAGCGCGCCGCGACATGGAATGCCAGCGCCCTCGCGATCTGGGACGACGCATCGCTCGACGACGCCCACATCTCGTGGGCCCGCGCCACGGCCGATCGCCTGGCGGTCGGGTCGATGACCGGCGCCGGCTACGCGAACTACGCCTCGTCCGACGAGACGATCGAGCGCGTCCGACTCGGCTTCGGCGTCGATCGATTCCTGCGACTGACCAAGATCAAGGCCAGGTACGACCCGGGCAACCGGTTCCGGTTCAATCTGAACATCGCCCCGGGCTGACGTGACGCGGCTCCGCGGCGCCGGCCGGGTCACGGCGGACGATGATCTGCGCCCAACGATGACCCGCGCCCCAACAGCAGCGCGTCGAGCCGTCGCGGCTGGAGCGCGTCTCGGAGCGTCTACGACGCGGCCGACTCGTCGGCCGCGTCGTCCGGCTTCACGTCGCGCGTCTCGAGCGCGCCGCCCGCGCGGGCAATGAGTTGTTGGACGCGCAGCTCAGCGTCTCCGAGCAGTCGATCGCAACGCGCCTGGAGCGCGACGCCGCGCTCGTAGAGGGCGATCGCAGCTTCGAGCGGCTGACCGCCGGCCTCAAGCTCGGCGACGGTCCGCTGCAGCTCGCCGAGGGCGTCGTCGAAGCTCAGGGCGTCGATCGCGGGATCAGTCGTCGTCGCCACCTGGCTCCTCTTCGTTGCGTTCCGAGAGTCGGTCGATCCGCGGGGCCACGAGCATACCAAGTCGAATCCCACCCACCAGCACGACGGCCACCAGGGCCGCGAAGGCGACGAGCGTAAGCAGCCCGTCCATCAGGCCACGGCCGCACCGCGGACATCCTGCTCGCGGGCGCGACCCATCACCGGTCGTCGACCGTGGCCGGGAGTTCACCACGTGCCACACGAAGGGCGAGGCGAGTCCCCGGAACGGCGTCGGCGGGGTCCCGGACGATCCGGCCGTCGCCGACGCGTCGAACGATCGCGTAGCCGCGGTCCAGCGTAGCCTGCGGGCCGAGGACCGCGAGGGCCGCGGATGTCGCACCGATCGAGGCCCGGGCCGCAGCGACCCGGCGGACCGCGAGCGAGTCGAGGACGCCGGTGCGATCGAGACGGACCCGGTGGCGTGCCAGGCGTCCCGGGAGCGTCGGTGCCAGCCGCTCCGCCATCCGTTCGCCGAGGCGGCGCCGTTCCGCCACCTCACTTCCGATCGCGCGGGTCGCCCGGTCGAGCAGGAGCCCGACCCGCTCGCGTGCGCTCGCGAGCTGGGCGATCGGACTCAGTCGATCGAGCGCGCGGCGCTCGGCGAGGACCTCGCGCGCCGTGGCGCGAATCCGTCCCGACGCGGCCCCATCGAGCCGCCGACCGGCACCGCGTACCGCGGCGATGAACTCCGCGCGATCCGGGACGGCGACCTCGGCCGCGGCCGACGGCGTCGGAGCGCGGACGTCGGCCGCGAAATCGGCCAGCGTGACATCCACCTCG
>JBDTNS010000081.1:0-8117 GCA_039933675.1 Chloroflexota bacterium | reverse complement strand
GCTTGATGCCCTCGACGAACTCGGTGGCGTCCGAGACGTCGCGCTGCCAGTCGAGGAGCTGGCGGAGCCAGGCGAGCTTGGCGTCGTACTCGCGGTCCGACTTCGTGCCTTCCTTGTAGCGCCAGTGCGCGGCAATCCCGACCTCCGAAACCTGGTGCATCGCCTGGGTCCGGATCTGGATCTCGAGCGGCTTGCCATCGAGCGCGATGACGGCGGTGTGGAGCGACTGGTAAAGGTTGTTCTTCGGGACCGCGATGTAGTCGTCGAACTGACCCGGGATCGGGCGCCACAGGGAGTGGACGATGCCGAGCGCGGCATAGCAGTCGCGGACGTCGTCGACGAGGATGCGGATGGCGTAGACGTCGTAGATCTCGCCGAACTCCGCGCTCTTGCGCTCCATCTTCTTCCAGATGCTGTAGATGTGTTTCGGGCGCCCCTGGAGATCGGCCTCGATGCCGGCGGCCTCGAGCTTCGGCGTGAGCTCGGCGATCGCGCGCTCGATGTACGTCTCGCGCCCCTTGCGCCGCGTGTCGAGCAGCTTCGCCAGCTCGCGGAACCGCTCGGGCTCGAGCACCTTGAAGGCGAGGTCCTCGAGCTCCCATTTCATCTGCCAGATCCCGAGCCGCTCGGCGAGCGGCGCGTAGATCTCCATCGTCTGGCGGGCAATGCGCTGCCGCTTGTCCGACTGGAGCCCGTAGAGCGTACGCATGTTGTGGAGGCGGTCGGCGAGCTTGATCAGCACGACCCGGATGTCCTGGGCCATCGCCAGGAGCATCTTGCGGATGTTCTCGGCCTGCTGCTGCTCGTGACTGTGCGTGCTGAACTTCGAGAGCTTCGTGACGCCGTCGACGAGCTGCGCGACCTCGGACCCGAACGCCTCTTCGACGTCGGTCAGGCTGTACTCGGTGTCCTCAGGGACGTCGTGGAGGAGTGCCGCCTGGATGGCGACCGTGTCGATCCCGAGCTCGGCGAGGATCTGGGCCGAGGCGATGGGATGGGTGACGTAGGCCTCACCGGTCGCCCGCTTCTGCCCCTCGTGCGCCTTGATCGCGAGATCGAAGGCCTGGTCGACCGGCGCGAGGTCGGCGGCCGCGTGCTCGGCGAGGATCGCAGCGTGGAGCGCGGCGCGCAGGGCCTCGAAGTCGGGGCCCGTTCCGGTCGGATCGGGCGCGACGACGGGCGCCCGGCGCGGACCCCTCGGCGTGGCGGGGACGGCCGGTTTCGTGCGGGGCGTGCGTGGGGTCGTGGTTGCCATCGACCACAAGGATACCCTCAGCCGTAGCCGGCCCGGTGCAGCGCCGCCTCGGCCTCGGCTCGCTCGTTCCACGGTTGTGGGCCGTCGGGGCCGAGAATCTCGCGTTCGTGGCCCTTCCCCGCCAGCAGCAGGATGTCGCCCGGGCGGGCACGCTCGACGGCCGCCTCGATCGCGTCACGACGATCGGCGATGAGGAGGAGGTCGTGGTCGCGTCGCTTCCCGGCGGCCTCCGCCCCCCGCGCGATCTCGTCGAGGATCGCCATCCGGTCCTCGCCGCGCGGGTCCTCGTCGGTCACGACGACGATTCGCGCTCGTTCGCCCGCGATCCGGCCCATGAGGGGCCGCTTGGCGGTGTCGCGTTCGCCGGCCGACCCGAACAGCGCGATCAGTCCCCCACCCCGCGAGGCGGCCAGCGGCGCGAGCAGATCGAGGACGGTCTGGAGCGAGGCGGGGCTATGGGCGAAGTCGACGATCACGCCGAATGGCTGGCCGAGATCGACCCGCTCCATCCGCCCGGGCACGCCGGTGACCGAGGCGAGCCCCGCGCGAACCGCGGCCGGATCAAGGCCGACCGCCTCACCCAAGGCGACGACGGCCAGTGCGTTGTGGACGTTGAAGCGGCCGACGAGCTGCAGGTCGAGCACGGCGGCCCCGGACGGCGCGTCATAGGTGACTCGAAGCCGGCGCTGATCCTCCTCGATCCGCGTCGCGCGGATATCGGCACTCGGATCGGTGCCATAAGTCAGGACCCGGGCGCCGGCCTCCTGTGTGACGCCGATGAAGGTCCCTGCGCTGGGGTCGTCGGCGTTGACGATCCCGGTCGCCGGCCAGGGGTGCGGTTTGGCCCCGGCCGTCGCCCTGGCCCTCGGGGCGAGCCTCTCGAACAGGCGCAGCTTCGCGTCGCGATACGCCTCCCACGTGCCGTGGAACTCGAGGTGCTCGTGGGTCAGGTTGGTCAGGATGGCCACGTCGTAGGCGATCGCGTCGACGCGCGCGAGCGCAAGCCCGTGCGAGGTCGTCTCAATGACGGCCGCCTTGTCGCCGGCGCGGACCATCGCCCGGAGCCCGCGCTGGAGCTCGGGCGCCTCGGGGGTCGTGGCGTGCGCCGCATTGGCCTCCTGGCGGCCACCGATCCGTGTGTCGACCGTGCCGGTCAGCCCGGTCCGCATCCCGGCGGCCTCGAGCGCCGCCGCGGCGAGGAACGAGGTCGTCGTCTTGCCGTCCGTGCCGGTGATGCCGAGAACCGCCAGCTCGTGGCTCGGATAGCCGTACCACCAGGCGGCGGCGGCGGCCAGCGCGGGCCGCGCCTCGGCGACGACGAGCTGCGGCAGGGCCAGCTCGGGGAGCGGATGCTCGACGAGAGCCGCCGCGGCACCCGCGTCCGCGGCCGCGGCCACGAAGTCGTGACCATCGGCCCGGAGCCCCGGGATGGCGACGAAGAGCGACCCCGGACCGACCTCGCGCGAGTCGTGGGTCACGCCGCGGATCGCGATGTCGGCCAGGCCATTCGCGCCGATGGCCCGGCCGTCGCGCCGAGCGCCCCGCAGCCGGCCGTTCGCCGACAGGCGATCGATGAACCCGCCGAGTGCCGCCGGCTCCGACGGCTCGGCTGCCGCGAGCAGCTCGGCGATCGTGAGTTCGGTCATCGTCGGAGGAATCGTGCGGCCCGGCTCGCGAGCCGGCCGGCTCGATAGCCGCGCAGGTCGTAGACCCGTTCGTGCGCGCCCGTCAACGCCAGCCACCGGCCACCGAACGAGCTCTTGTGCTGGTAGAGCCCGTAGAGGGGGTCGCCTTCCACCGGTTCGCTGCGGGACGCGGCCACGTCGACCCCGCCGAGGTCCATCTCGAGGCAGCCCTCGCGGATCGCGAGCTGGATCGCCCGCCAGCGGAGGAGATGGAGCGCGCCCGGATGCGACGTCCGGCTCGCGTCGTGATCGCCGGAGTGGACCGTCGAGAATCGGCCGCCATGCCGGTAGAGGACGAGCCCCGCGAGCGGGTAGCCGGCGGCATCGCCGGCGCGGGCCTCGAGGTAGACGAGATGACCGGCCGCCAGCGCCGCCCGCCACCAGGCGACGAACGGGGCGCGCGGCCCGAACGTGAATCGTCTCCGCTCCCCGGTCTCGAGGAGGAGGTCGTAGAACCGGTCGAGCGCCACGGCCGCGGGCTCGTCCGGCGCGACGAAGCCGTCTCCCGGGTGGTCCGCCCGTGCGTCGTGACGGACGACCGTGACCCCGCCCTTCTCCGCCCCGCGGATGCGCTGGCGCGTCGATTTCGAGATCACCTCGAAGACGCCGTCCTCGTCCGCGTCGGACGCGAGCGGGAGCGAGATGCGGTGGCGCGACGGCTGGATCTCCTCGATCGCGTGATAGCCGGCCGCCTCGATCGCAGTCCGAAAGGCCGGCTCGGCCGCGGGCACCTCAGGGTCGGCGGCGACGACATCCATGCCCTCGGCCGCCAGCGCGGCGCCGAACGACACCAGCCGCACGGCCAGTGCCGCGCCGTCGGCGCCCATCGCGACCGGGCCACGCGGCAGGTAGGCGCTTCCTCCGCCGATGACCGGCCACAAGCGTGTCAGCGCGAGGACCCGCCCGCCATCATCGGCGACGAGGAAGCGCGGCCGCCAGCCGGACGCTCGGCGGTGATCCGCCCATGCGCGCGACTGGTAGACGTGGCCACCGGCGGCTTCGACCGCGACGGCGTCCCATGCCTCGAGCTCGTCCGGGGTGGCGTCGCGGACGCTCAATCGGCGGCCCCGTCGGTCGCCCCGAACGCGGCCGCGCTGCCCCCGCCCCGGATCCCGCCGCGCCAGCGTGACCAGCCGACACGGGCGCGCTGGGCGACCTCGTAGGCGCGCCGTCCGACCGGGCTCAGGACGAGGTCCCACGCCCCGATATAGCGGACCTCGCGCCCGCCGAAGCCGGTCTTGAAATGCGCGATCCCGCCGGTCGCGAGCCCCCACAGGTCGTAGCTCGTGGCACCGGCCTCGCGTGACGAGCGGATGGCCTCCCATTTGAGCAGGTAGTTCGCGCGGGACACCCCGCCGGCTGCCGTCATCCCGCCGTACGGCTCGACGACACGCGGCCCAGAGCGAACGAGGAAGAGCGTCGCCTGCGGCTCACCGTCCGCCGCCTCCGCGAAGAGGAGCCGGGCGTTACCCGACGGCGCGTACGCCTCCCACACGTCGCGGTAGGCCGATTCGGCCCGGATGAGGAAGCCGGCACGGTTCGCGGTCTCGCGATAGATCCGATGGAACTCGCCGAGGCGGGCGCCGTCGGCCTCGACCACCGTCACCCCGCCGCTGCGCGCCTTGTTGACGTACTGGCGCCACTTCTTCCGCAGGTCGCCCCACAGCGCGTCCTCGTCCGCATGCAGGTCGATAATCCGGGTCGCATTCGGCTGGATCGGGGCGGACGGACGCCAGCCGGCAGCCTGCAGGCCGCGATCGAACGCACCGTCGGGATCGAGCGGCCCGTTGACCTCGATCTCCGGGTCGATCCGAAGATGGCTGATCCGGCCAGCGGCGGCGGGTAGTCCTTCGCGCACGCGGGCCGTGAACACGCCGAGCGCCTCGGCCGACCAATCGCGGGCGACCGGACCGCGCGGAGCGTAGGCGAAGCCCCACGGCATCGGTCGCGGCCGGCGGACGAGGATCTGCGCGCCGATGGGGGCAGCCGGGTCGTCCATCAGGCGGTGCGCCGACCAGCCGTTGACGGCCTTGACCGTGGCCCACGCGCTCATCTGCAGGTAGGACCCAGGGTCGCTCCCCTCGACGAAGGCGTCCCACGACTCGGGATCGACGGTCGTCACGACCTGGCGGGGCGGCGGAGGATGTCGACCACGACCCCGACGATAGTCGGCAGTTCGGGGATCCGCAAGACGAGCGAGACCGCGGCGTAGGCGATCGCGAAGGCGGCGCCGATCACCGCAAATTCGCCCACCAGGACGAGCCTGCCGGGTTCGGCTCCCAGGGCGTCGCCCACGAATCGCTCCAGGACGAACGCAGCGGCGCCGGCCGCGGCGCTCCCGGCCAGGGCCTCGAGACTCACGCGGACCAGCCCGCGAACCTCGAAATGGTGCAGTCGGCGATAGAGGATGACGAGCAGGGCGAATGCCTCGATCCAGGCGGCGATCGCGATCGCGAGGGCGATCCCCGGCAGCCCGAGGGGTCCAACGAGGAGCACCGCGAGCGTGCAGTTGATGACGACCGCCGCAACTGCCGCGACGACCGGCGTCGCCGTGTCCTGGCGAGCGTAGAACGCCCGTGCCAGGACAGCGATCAGCGCATGGGCCGTCAGCCCGACGAGGAAGCCGACGAGCGTGGTCGCGATGAGGTCGAGATTGTCGTCGCTGATCTTGCCGCTCCCGAACAGGATTCCGACGATGGGCGTCCGCGCGACGGCCGTCAGCACCGCGATCGGGACCATGACGTAGACGAGCAGCCGCAGGGCACGGGTAAGCAGCGCGGCAAACGCGTCCTCACGCCCGACCGCGGCCTCGCGCGACAGTGACGGGAGGAGGACGATCCCGAGCGGGACGCCGATGATACCGAGCGGGATCTGGAGGAGGGCGAACGAGAAGTTGAAGTCGGAGACGGCTCCATCCGGGAGGAACGTCGCCAGGGAGGTCACCACGATGAACGTGATCTGCGTGACGCCGAGCCCGATCGCCCGTGGCGCCATCAAGACGAGCGCCCGGCGAGCCTCCGGGTCCGCGGCGTCGATTTGTGGCGTGTAGCGAAAGCCGAGTTTGGCCAGCGGTCGGACCTGGACGAGGAGATGGCCGAGCGAGCCCGCGACGACGCTCAGGGCAAGACCGTCGACGCCCAGCCATGGCCCGAGGATCAGCGCGCCGCCGATGATCGCGAGGTTGTAGACGATCGGCGCGAGCGCCGACGCGGCGAATCGGCCGCCGGCGTTGAGGACGCTCGTCGCGACGGCACCGAGCGCCAGGAAGACCGGGCTGAGCAGCATGATCCGGGTGAGCTCGATCGTTCGGTCGAGCTCGTCGCCCTTGAACCCCGGGGTGATGATCGGCACGATGACCGGGGCGAGGAGAAAGAGGCCGATCGACAGGATCGCGAGGCCGACGAGCATCAGGTTGATGACCGTCGAGACGACCCGCCAGGCGCGCTGTTGTTGATCGGTCGTGAACAGACCCGAGACGATCGGGATCAGCGCCGACGAGAGCGCCCCGGCCGCAACGAGCTGGAAGATGAGGTCCGGGAGGCGGAACGCGGCGAAGAAGGCATCGAGCTGGTCGGAGACAGGGAACGCATTCCCGATGACGACGAGACGCACATAGCCCAGGATCCGCGCCACGAGGAACGCGCTCGAGACGATGACCCCCGCGCGCGCCATCGATCCGAGGGCGGTCACGCGGTCGAGTCGCGGCGCGCCCGGGGGTGGGCCTCCCGATAGGCGGTCTGGAGGCGACCGGGTGAGACATGTGTGTAGATCTGCGTCGTCGCCAGGTTCTCGTGGCCGAGGAGCTCCTGGACGACCCGCAGGTCGGCGCCGCCGTCGAGGAGATGCGTGGCGAAGGAGTGCCGCAGCGTGTGCGGCGAAACCCCGAGCGGGAGCCCGGCCCGGAGACACAGCCGATCGAACCGGTAGCGGAGGCCACGGACCCCGAGCGGGGCGCCGAGATGGTTCAGGAAGATTTCGACCGGCGGCGCTTCGGCCATCTGGCGGCGATCGAGGAGAACCGGGCGACCGTCCTCGAGGTAGTCGGCGATCGCCTGGCGAGCGGGACGTCCGAGCAGGCCGATCCGTTCCTTCCGGCCCTTGCCGAGGACCCGGACCTCGCCGCGCCGCAGATCGAGCGCCCCGAGTGTGGCCGACGCGAGCTCGCTGATCCGAAGCCCGGCGGCATAGGCGGTCTCGACGAGCGCTCGGTCACGGAGCGCCAGCGCGGAGCGCAACGCGGCCCGCTCCAAATCGTCGCCGGGCGCCGGCGCGATCTCGAGATCCGCCTCGACGACCGCAAGCAGCCGCCCGACCTGCTCGACCTCGAGCACACGCGGGAGCCGGTGGGGCAGGCGTGGCGTCGCGATGCCACCCCACGGGTCGCCCGGGGCGAGGTCGTTGCGCGTCGCCCAGCGATGGAAGGCGCGGATCGCGGCCAGCCGCTGCGCGACCGACGAGCGGGCGTGTCCGTCACCCAGGACGCCGAGATAGGCTCGAAGATCGGCCCGCAACGGGCGGCGCCAGTCGACGCCGCGCTCGGCTAGCCAGGCGAGGTAGGTGCCGACAGCCGTGGCGTAGGCGCGTTGCGTGTGGGCCGAGGTGTCGCGCGCGGCGAGGGAGCGGAGGAACCGCGTCAGGACGGTGTCGGTCGCTGTCTCGGCCGGCGCCGCGCTCACGCGTCGGCGGCCGGCTCGACGGGACGTGTGCGCTTGGTCGCCGGCCGCGTCGTGCTTCTCGGCTTGCCCCGACCCTTGGCGACGGTCCTCGTCGTGCCGCCGGCGCGCGGGCCGCCGCGGGCTCGGGCGGGCCGGACGAGGGCCTCCGGGTTCGGCGGGCCGCCGGCGTACTTGACGCCCGGGACGATCTCCGCGGCCGGCGTCTCGCTCGTCGAGCCGCAGATCAGGCAGAGTGCGGCCTCGTCCTTGCGCGCCAGCGGGCCGTGGTCCGTGTCGTGCAGGCCGCCGAGCGGCTCCTGGTTCGTGGTGAAGTCGCAGCGCGGGTAGTTCGAGCACCCCCAGAAGACGTTCCCGGTCCGGCGGGCGCGACGCGGGACGAGGTGGCCGTCCTTGTCCTTCGGGCAGATCACCTCGAACGGGAGCGGATCGGGCGGTGGCGGTCCGTACTTCTTGATGAACTTGCAATCCGGATAGCGAGAGCAGCCGACGAACGGCCCGAAG
>JBDTNS010000080.1:0-8163 GCA_039933675.1 Chloroflexota bacterium | reverse complement strand
CACGAAGGCGCTGTAGGTCTCGTTGATCAGCCGCTGCGACTCCGCGGCGATCGTGTCGAACACGAGCGAGCTCTTGCCCGAGCCTGAGACGCCGGTGAACACCGTCAGGCGGCGCTTCGGGATCTCGACGCTGACGTCCTTGAGATTGTTCTCGCGCGCGCCGTGCACGCGGATCAGATCGTTCCTCTTGGCCACGCTCGGGGAGGTCAATCTCAGCTCGCGGCTTTCTTGACGAGCGCGTCGATCCTGGCCTCGTCGGCGGCTGTCAGCGTCGTCAACGCGTACGCGTTCGGCCACATGGTGCCGTCGTCGAGCTTCGCCGAGTCGCTGAAACCGAGCGTCGCGTAGCGCGTCTTGAACTTCGCCGCGCTCTGGAAGAAGCAGATGACCTTGTCGTCCCTGGCGTACGCGGGCATCCCGTACCAGGTTTTCGGGGTCAGGGCCGGCGCACTGTCCTTGATGAGCGCATGGAGCCGCTCAGCCATGTCGCGATCCGGTTTCGCCATCTCGGCGATCTTCGCGAGTACCTCGCCTTCCCCGTCCGCCTTGGCCGCGCGCGGGCCGCGGCGCGTGGTCGCCTTCTGCTCCCTGGCCCGCTCCTTCATCGCGTCGCGTTCTTCGTCCGAGAAGACCTTGGCGCGTTTCTTCGTGTCAGTCATCGCAGGTTTCCTCTCTCGAGATCATCGGTCCTGGATCAGCCCGGGGACGCTTCCATTCGGGTCGGTGATCGTTGCTACCGTCGTATGGTTCAGGCGCCCATCGGCTGCCCGGTCTCGAGCAGCGACTTGAGGCCGGACATGATGAACGGGACCCCGAAGGTGACGTATCGCTCTTCGATCGCGGACCCTTCGTGGAGGCCGGAGATGGTGACGCTGAGACGCGTCAGGCCGGAGACCCCACCCTCGGCGGGGTCGATCTGCCACACCTGGGTCATCGGGCCATCCTTGCCGGCGCTCGCACCCCAGCGGCTCTCGAATGTCATCTCGAGTCGCCGCGGCGGATCGACAGCGATCACCTCGCCGCCGGACGCAACGGACCCGTCGGGCGTCGTGTATTCGATCGAAGCGCCGGGCGTCCAGTCCGAGCTCACCCGCGAACCGAAGTAGTAGGCGACGGTGTCGTCGCCATCCACGAGTGCCTTCCAGACGCGCTCGGGGCTGGCCATGACGAAGATGGAATAGACATGGTCGGGCAGCATCGGTGAAGCCTCCAATTGGCGTTTCAGGTTTGACATTGCGCCGATGACGGGCTCGGCGTATTTGCTGATCCAGCGATCGTGGAGGAGCCGGATCGGCACCGGGTTGAGGTAGTGGCGCTTCTCCCGTCCTGCGCGGAGGGTCGAGATCAGCCTCGCCTCTTCGAGGACACCGAGATGGCGCATCACGCCGAACCGGGTCATCTGCGGCAGGAAGCTGCACAGCTCTCCGAGCGTCTGGCCATCGCGCACGAAGAGCTGGTCCAGCAGAACCCGCCGGCTGGGATCCCCCAAGGCCCGAAATATCGGAGCCATCTCGTCGGTTTCACCCATGCCGACGACTATATGTGACTATTGAGTCACATGTCAAGGAGCGTCCGTGATATCTGAGGCAAAGGCGTTGGGAACCGTCGATCCAGGGGTGCTGCTTGACGTGCAGCGCAATCGAGTTAGATGATACCGCGTGATAGCAAGTTCTTGTAGGAGAGCCAGCATGTCAGATCTCAGGAGCCTCGCCGCTGGGGTTCTCCTCGGTGTGCTGCTTGGCTTTGGCACGTCGCTCGTATTTCTGGTGATCCTCGGTGGCCCCGCCTTCGGGATCGCCATCGCCGTGACAGGCCTGCGGGATGGGTTGGACGGTCGGCCACTCGCGATCGCGGCCGGAGGGTTGCTCAGCGGGATCGGCGGCGTCTACCTGTACGGCGCGCTGAACACGATCATCTCGTGCCAGGGCTCTGAGGTCTGTGGCGGAGCAAGCGCTCTGCCGTTCCTCGGCTATGGCGTCGGGATCCTGGCGCTTGGAGTCATAGTCGAGGTCCTGGCTTTCGGGCGCGGGCCGCTGGGTCGGCGGCGATCCACGCAGCCGGGTTCGTGACCTCGAACAATCTCGAGCAAGTCAGCGTCCACGGCCGAGCCTTGCCGTCGAAGCGCTTGCAGGCCCTGGCTCGAGCCGTGGCAATACGTCGGCAGTCCGGCTACGCGGTTCGGTTTGCCTGCTCGTACTTGATACGTGTCACTGGCCCAATGGGTGATGCAGCCGAGGGTCATCGCAAAACGAGAGTCGCGTTGGATTGGCCCCGAAAGGCCCCGAAGACCGCGAAGCCCCGGCTCAGGCCCTGGACACGACCCTGGCGCCGGAGTTGCGTGGCTCGACGACGTGGACCCGCCCCGGCAGGTCGAGGTCTGCGGCGGCGGCAAAGAAGCCGGCTTCGATGCGAGTGATCCCGGCCATCGAATCGGCGAAGGCCATGATCGTCGAGCCCGCCCCCGAGAGGCAGGCACCGAGCGCTCCCGCCTCACGCGCCGCCGCGACCAGGCGCGGCAGTTGCGGATAGACCACGGCGCGATACGGCTCGTGGAGGCGATCGACGGTCAATCGAGCAAGGAGGTCGTAGCGGCCGGTCGCCAGGCCTGCGACGCCGACGGCGACCGCGCCGAGGTTCGCCACCGCATCGGCGAGCGGCACGGAGGCCGGCAGGGCCGAGCGCATCGCCTGGGTCCCAAGCCGCAGTTCCGGGATGAACAGGACGGCGCGCAGATCGCGCGGCGAATCGAACCGGATCGCCTCGACGCCATCGTCGCCGGTCGCCGACACGACAAAACCGCCGAGCAGCGCCGCGGCCGCGTTGTCCGGGTGGCCCTCGATCTCGCACGCGATGCCGAGCATGTCGGCCATCGACAGCGACTCGCCCGCGAGCACATTCCCCGCCAGGACGCCTCCGACGGTCGCCGCCGCCGACGACCCGAGTCCGCGCGCGAGCGGGATCTTGTTGTGCATCGCGATCCGCCAGCCGACGCCATCCGGGAGCGGACCGCGTGCGGCGACGAGCGCCGCCTCGAGACCACGGACAAACCGGTTCTCGCGGTCCGAGCTCAGTTCGTCATGCCCTTCACCGTCGACCGTCAGCTCGATCTCGCCGCGGCTCCAGACGCGGACCTCGAGCTCGATCCGGTTGATCATCGCCAGCGCCACCCCGAGGCAGTCGTAGCCGGCCCCGAGGTTCGCCGAAGAGGCGGGCACCTCGATGGTGACCCGGCTGCCATCGCGCTCGGCAAGCCAGTGACCGGCCATCCTCGACTCCCCTACCAGCCGAGGGCCACGGCGACCGCGCCGACGGTCGCCTCGGCCTCGAGGAACGCGGGGGCCTGGCGCTCGGCCGTGGTCGGGTCCTTGAGTCCATGGCCGGTGAGGACGCACACGATCGTGGCCGCCGGATCCAGTTCGCCCGCCTCGGCGGCCTTCATCACGCCGGCCACGCTGGCCGCGGAGGCGGGCTCGCAGAAGATGCCCTCGTAGCGGGCGAGCGCCCGGTACGCGGCGAGGATCTCGTCATCGGTGACCGCGCTGATCCGGCCATCCGACGCGTCGCGAGCCTCGACGGCCTTGGTCCACGAGGCGGGATCGCCGATCCGAATAGCTGTCGCGATCGTTTCCGGGTGGTCGATCCGGTGGCCGACGACGATCGGCGCGGCGCCCGCGGCCTGGAAGCCGAGCATGCGCGGCCGCGACCCGACGATCCCGGCCGCCGCGTAGTCGCTGAACCCGGCCCAGTAGGCGCTGATGTTGCCGGCATTGCCGACCGGGATGGCGAGCACGTCCGGCGCGCGACCGAGGTCGTCGCAGATCTCGAATGCCGCGGTCTTCTGGCCCTCGAGGCGGAACGGGTTGATCGAGTTGACCACCGTGATCGGGTGGTCGTCCTGTTCGGCCAGCGAGCGCACGATCCCGAGGGCCTGGTCGAAGTTGCCGTCGATCGCGACGACCCTGGCGTTCGCGACGAGCGCCTGGAGCAGCTTGCCGACCGCGATGTGGCCCTTCGGCAGGATGACGATGACCTCGAGGCCGGCCGCCGCCCCGTAGGCCGCGGCCGACGCCGAGGTGTTGCCGGTCGAGGCGCACACGATCGCCCGCGCGCCGGCCTCCATCGCCTTGGCGACCGCCACGACCATCCCCCGGTCCTTGAACGAGCCGGTCGGGTTCTGGCCCTCGATCTTGAGGTGGAGCTCCCGGAGCCCCAGGGCCGCCCCGAGCCGGTCGGCACGCACGAGCGGCGTGAAGCCCTCGCCCAGCGTGAGCGACGGCGTCGCATCGGTGACGGGCAGAAACCGCCGGTAGCGCTCGATCAGCCGCGGGCGGGCGAGGCCGAGCCGGGTGCCCGCGTCAGTCATCGAGCGGATACCGGATGCCGCTGGTGGTCTCGAGCACGGCGCCGACGGGTCGCGAGACGGTCCCGGCCGCCGGGGACGTGGCTTCGCGCCTCGTCCCCCAGGTCGAGCCGGCGTTGCGCGCGATGGCCAGCAGGTCGGCCAGGACGGCCGACGAGGTCGCGGCGCCGCCCGCGCCCGGACCGTCGAACCCGATCCGACCAGCCGGGGTCGCATCGATCTCGATCCGATTCCGGACACCGGACGTCCGCCCGATGGCGGAGTCGAGCGGGACCGCGGTCGGCAGGACGGCGGCGCGCAGCATGCCGTCGGTATCGGTCGCGGCGCTGGCGATGAGCCGGATGACGCGCCCGGCTGCCCGGGCCTCGGCCTGGTCCGCCCGGCTGACGGTCGCGATCCCGGGTCCAGCCGGTCCATCGACGCCGTCCGGGCGGGTCACGATGGCCGACGGGTCAAGCCAGCGGTCAAAGGCGAGGCGGGCGAGGATGACGAGCTTGTTGACCGCGTCGAGGCCATCAACGTCGCCGGACGGATCGGTCTCCGCGTACCCGAGTCGTTGCGCCTCTGCGAGCGCAGCCGCGAACTCGAGCGGCTCGGTCTCGTCGGTCATCGAGCTGAGGATGAAATTCGTCGTCCCGTTGACGATCCCGCGGACGCGCTCGACCCGGTTCGCCGCAAGATCGACCGCGAGCACGCCGAGCACTGGGATCCCGGCACCGACCGCAGCCTCATAGCGGAGCGCGGCGCCGGTCCGCCGGGCAATCGTCTCGAGCTCGGAGCCGTGGTGGGCGATGACGTGCTTGTTCGCGGTCACGACGCTCTTGCCCATCGCCAGCGCTGCCGCGATCAGCGTGTGGGCCGGCTCCTCGCCGCCCATCAGCTCGACGATGACGTCGATCTCCTCGTCGGCGACGAGGTGCGCCGGCGCATCGGCGAGCAGCTCGGCCGGGATGCCGGCCGACGCGGCACGGTCGACGTCGCGAACGGCGATCGCGGTCAGCTCCAGCGCCGCGCCGTCGGGGCCACGCAGGTCGTCCGGTCGTTCGACGAGCGCGCGGACCACTTCGCGCCCGACGGTCCCCGCCCCGAGCACGCCGACACGCAGCCGGGCACTCATACGCTGGGTCGGACGGGTCGGGACATCCGCCAAATGGTAGCCGACCCGTCGGCGCAACCGCCGGGCCAGCCTTGTCGGATACACTCGCGCCGCATGACGACTGACGCCGCCACCGTCCCCGCGCCCGACTCGACGCTCGGCGCGCCACCCCGGATCTTCTCGGGGATCCAGCCGTCCGGTGTCGTGCACCTGGGGAACGATCTCGGTGCGATCCGGAACTACGTCCGGCTCCAGGACGAGTTCGAGGCGATCTACTGCATCGTTGATTACCACGCCCTGACGAGCACCCACGACGGCACCGTCCTGCGCCAGCGGACCCGCGAGATGGCCGCGTCGTTGCTCGCGCTCGGGCTCGACCCGGACCGCTGCACGCTCTTCGTCCAGAGCCACCGGCCGGAGGTCACCGAGCTCGCCTGGCTGCTGGCGACCGTGACACCGGTCAGCTGGCTGGAACGGACGCCGACGTACAAGGAGAAGAAGGCGAACCAGCCGGACGACGTCAACCATGGACTGTTGACGTACCCCGTCCTGCAGGCCGCCGACATCATCATCTACAAGGCGTCGCTGGTGCCGGTCGGCAAGGACCAGGCGGCCCACCTCGAGCTCTCGCGCGAGATCGTCCGCGCCTTCAACGCGCGCTACGGCGACACCTTCCCCGAGCCCCAGGCGGTCTACACGGAGGCGCCCGTCGTCCTGGGCACCGACGGGGTCCGCAAGATGAGCAAGTCGGTCGGCAACACGATCGACATCCTCGCGTCGCCCGAGGTGATCCGGAAGCAGATCATGTCGATGGTGACCGACACGGAGCGGATCCTGCGCTCCGACCCCGGCCGGCCCGAGGTCTGCAACGTATGCCAGCTCCAGCCCTTCTTTGGCGACGACTACGAGACGTTGTGGGAGGGCGAACGGACGGCCCGAACGGGGTGCGTCGACATGAAGCGCCTGCTGGCCGATCGCATCGTCGCCCGCTACGCTGAGGCTCGCGAGCGGTATGCCGTGCTGATGGACGATCCGACTCGCGTGGACGAGATCCTGGCCGCCGGGGCGGAGCGGATCCGCCCGATCGCCGAGGCCACGATGGCCGAGGTCCGCGAGAAGATGGGCCTTCGCTGACCGAAAGGGTGCGTCAGATGATCGGACTCCAGCCCGGACCGCGCGACCGGCGTCTCCTGAGCGCCCTGCTGATCCTCGGCGTCGTGGCCCTGCTCTTCTTCGTCATCGGGCAGCTCGCCGGTCTCTTCTTCTACTTCGGCGACATCCTGCTGACGTTCTTCCTGGCGTGGCTTCTTGCCTTCATCATCAGCCCGATCGTCTCGCGGATCGTCAACCTCATCCCGCGTCTGCCACGGGCCGTCGCCACCATCCTCGTCTACACCCTCGTCGTCGCCGCGCTCGTCGTCGTCGTCGTCGTGGCAGCCGGCGCGCTCGCCACCTCGATCACGCAGTTCGCGGCGTCGATCCCGGACATCAAGTCGAAGCTGCCGGCGATCCTCGCGCCATGGCAGCAGTGGCTCACCTCGATCGGGCTGGGCCAGATCGACCTCGTCGCCCAGGCCGAGGCCGCGCTCGGCAACCTCGACACGATCGCCGCCGCCCTCGTGGGCCCGCTCCAGCAGATCGCGGTCGCCAGCCTGAGCGTCGTCGGCACGATGCTGATCGTCTTCTTTCTGTCGATCTACATGGTCGTCGACCGCGACGCCGTTCTCGCCTTCCTGTTCCGGATCGTCCCGCCGTCGTATTCGGAGGACGCGCGGCTGCTCGAGGTTTCCGTCTCACGCTCGTTCGGCGGTTTCCTGCGCGGCCAGGCGCTGATGGGCGTCATCTATTTCCTCATCGCCCTCGCCACGGACCTCGTGCTCGGTCTGCCGCTGGCCCCGCTCACATCGGTCGCAGCCGGCCTCCTCCAGATGATCCCGTTCTTCGGGCCGTTCATCTCGTGGGCGCCGCCGGTCATCGTCGCCCTGGTCCTCCGGCCCGATGCGGCGCTTCCCACGATCCTCCTCATGGGCGCAGGCTGGGTCGTGGTGATGAACGTGCTCCAGCCACGGATCATGCAGGGCGCGGTCGGGATCCACCCGATCGTCGTTCTCGGGTCGGTCCTCATCGGCGGCCGGATCGCCGGGATCCCGGGGGCGATCTTCGGGATCCCGATCGCGGCGGTCGTCTCGGCCCTCCTGCTCGAGTTCATCCATCGGACGTCGGGCGACCGATCGGTGGCGGGACGGGCGGCCCGGCGCCTCGAGGAACGCGACGGCAAACCGGTCCGCATCCCGCGGGAGCCGACGCCCGGCAGCGCAACCGACATCGACGAGCCGGGTCCGGCATCTGCCACGCCCTCGACGCCGACATGAGCGACGACGGGGGCCACGACCGACCACCCGATCGGGCGCGCGAGAGGCAGCCGGACATGACCCGGGAGCGGGCGCGAACCGAGCGGCGCGACCTCGACAAGGAACGGGGCGAGCCGCTCGCCGGTGGAGGCCCGGGGCGCGGCGGCCCGCGTGCCCTGCGGGCCTACGCGCGACCACTCGGCGAGTGGAAGACCCGGCCACGGATCCTCGTCACCAACGACGACGGGGTCGAGTCGCGCGGGCTCCTCGCGCTCAAACAGGCGCTTGAGGGGATCGGCGAGATCACCGTCGTCGCTCCCGACACCAACCAGAGTGCCGTGGGCCACCAGAAGACG
>JBDTNS010000079.1:0-8241 GCA_039933675.1 Chloroflexota bacterium | reverse complement strand
ATGATCCGGACGACGATGGCGTCGGCGGTCGTCTCGACCTCGATGTCGACCGGGACCTCCGGGCGGCCCTGGCTGCCGTACTCGATCGCGTTCATCGTCGCTTCACTGACGGCGGTCTTGAGCCGCTCGAGCCGGGCGCGCGGGAGCCCAAGATCGGCGATCGAGGCCGCGACACGGTCCATCGCCAGCCGCTCGTTGCCCTCCTCTCCGGGGATGGAAAACGCCATCGTGAGCGCCGGACCAGCCGGCCCGTCGCCCGCCGGCTCGTCGGCCACGCCCGTCGCACGGCGCAGCGTGACGAGCGTTATGTCGTCTTCCTGCTCCCAGTCGGGGCCGGTGAATCGGTGCAGATCGTCGAGGAGCCGATCGAGCAATTCGCTTCCGGCGTCGTCGATGGTCATCGCCTGGCGCAGGCGCGGGAAGCCGAACATCTCGGCGGCCGGGTCGTGGGCCTCGACGAGGCCGTCCGAATAGAGCAGGACGTTGCTGCCCGGGGCGATGACGCCCTCGGTCTCCTCGTAGACGATGTCCGGCATCAGGCCCAGGGGCATGCCGGTCGCTCGCAATTCGACGACGCCATCGTCGGTGCGGATGTACGGCAGGTTGTGGCCGGCGTTTGCCATCACGATCCGGCCCGTCGCGGGCTCAAGGATCGCGAAGAGACAGGTCACGAACATCCGTGCCGGCATCTCCGGGACGAGCAACTCGTTCGCCCGCGCGAGGATGGCTCCCGGCGAGTCGCTGCGCGACGCCTCGGCGCGCAGGACGCTGTGCGTCCGGGCCATGACCAGGGCGGCGGGGACCCCTTTGTCGGTCACGTCCCCGACAGCGATTCCGATCCGGCCGTCCGACATCTCGATGAAGTCGTAGAAGTCGCCACCGACGGCGCGCGCGGGACCGTAATAGGCGGCGATCTGCCACTGCGGCAGGTTCGGCAGCTCGCGTGGCAGGAACTGCTGTTGGATCAGCGTCGCGACGCGCATCTCCTGCTCGAGCCGCTCGCGCTCGGCCGCCTCGTGGGCCTGTTCGCGGACGAGCTGGGCGACGCGGATGGCCGGAGCGGCCTGGGCAGCGAGCGTCGTCAGGAGGCGGCGGTCATCAGTCGAGTAGTCCTGCTCGGACAGCCGCGGGCCCAGGTTGAGCGTGCCGATCAGTTCGCCCTGGGAGACGAGCGGCACGACCAACGCGATGCCGGCCGCGCGCAGATCGCGCACCGCCGGGGAATCGAGCTCGAGCCGCGCGAGATCCACCGGACCGGGAGCTGTCTGCAAGTACGCCAGGAGCGGGTCGGACTCCGGAATGTCGATGGCCACGGGCGAGTCGGTCGCGGGTGTGGTCAGAGTGGTCGGCTCCGCCGGGACGGCCGGAGGCGCGTCGGGACGATCGCTCTTGCGGCCAAGGATGCGGCGGATCGGTCGGGTCAGTTCGGTCATGTCCAGGTCACCCTGTGGGTCGTGTGTCCGGGAATCGTTACGGGAACGGCGAGATGATCCCTGAAGAGACCGTCGAGGCGTTATCTCTGGGACCCGCGCAGCCAGAAGCCGCTCGAGGCGGGATGGAAGGTCCGGCCAACGGCACTCAGCACGTCCGCCTCGATGTGTTCGAGGTCCACGTCTTCGCGCAGGCGATTCGTCAACGCGTGCACCGTTCGTGCGGCGCCTGCGGTCTCGAAGATCGTCGGTCTGGCATCGGCATCCTGGGGGCGTGGCCCGCGCGTCGGGTCCGCAGCCACATGCTGCTCACCGAGGGATGGAGTGTGCGATCGACGACACCGGTGACATCCGCCTCGACGTGCGCCAGGTCGACATCGTCGCGCGGGCGGTCGGTCAGGCTTGCGGCGGTAATGATTCCCGCGACGATCCACACGAGACTCACCTCGACCGCGACCGCGATCCGGCGTCGCGGTGCGGGGCCCGGCTTCATCGGGTTTGTCCGGAGGTCCGGAGCCAGATCCAGAGGATGGAGGGCGCAAGCGCCGTCTCGGTGGTGCGGGCCAGGTCAGCGGTCACTGTCGCCATGTCGACCTCGTCCCGGAGTCGCTCCGAAAAGGCCGCGCCTGTTCGCTCGGCATCGTAGCGGGCTCGGTCGAACCGCCGATCCACCGCTCGACGGACCCGCCGGAGTAGGGGCTGGAACAGTGCAAACACTGCCAGGGTGGAGGCCGCCACGGCGATCGTCTGACCCTGGGTCAACGTCGCGAAGACCGCCTGGAGCAGGAGGATGACAGCCCCGAACACAGCGGCCAGGATCCCGGTCACGACCGCGTACGCGATTGACCGGCTGATGATCCGATCGATCTCATACAAGCGATAGCGGAGGACGGCGACCCCGATGGCGATCGGGATGAGGCTGCCGGCCAGGACGCTCAGCAGGTCGATGAGGTCGGCCGGCCCGAGGTCGGTGCCGAACGAGACCGGGAACGCGCCGGCCATGACGGTCACTGATGCCACGAGCCACTTCAGCTGAGCACGCTCGACACCGACAGACCGACGAAACCGGACCGATACGGCGAGCACGGCCAGACCGAATGCGATGAAGACGGCGAACGCCCCGATACCGCCGCCGATCGAATACGCGTCTGCTGGGACTCCCGCGACGGCGAACGGATTCTGCGGGCCCCTCGGGTCGGGTGGCCATGGTGCGATCGTCTGCAGGATCGCCGAGACGGCGAGCATGGTGACGACGCCGAGGAACGGCAGCCGCCATCGCGGGCTCGGGAGTCGACCGTCGGGGAAGAGGATTCCAACGCCAGGGAAGAGGAGGAAGGCGCCCGCGAGAATGGAGATGGCACTCCACCACAGGGCCACGCCCCCGATGATGTCGGTTGAGTCGGCGACCGCTCCTCGATAGGCTCCCAAGGGCCACATCAGGAAGGTACTCATCAGCAGAAGGGCGCCTGCCACGAGCATGGTCCCGATGGCGGTCCCGGACGTCCGCCACAGGATGACGACGCCGACGCTAGCGGCCGTGATCTCGAGGATGCCGACGGCGAGAAGGAACAGTCCAAAGCCGCCCCACGCCTCGCCGAGAACCTCGAAGGTGGCGGACGCCATGACCGAAGCGGCGATGGGCAGGGCGATTGCGAGCGTCAGCGCGGCGAGCAGGACGATCCGTCGCAGCAGAGACGGCGTGGCTGTCGTGGACGTCATCGGGCACACCCGCGCAGCCGCACGGCCGGGGTCGAGGGCTCCGCCGCTCGCGCGGTCGACGGGAAGCGGACATCGTCCATTCGCGCAGGGTGCCGTCTCATCGTCCGGACAACGTTACGGAACTCCTCCATCCCGCGGTACCGTTACGCGATGTCGCGCACACACCCCTCTCTCCAGATCCGCCTCCTGGGCCCCCTCGAGGTGATGGTCGCAGACCGACCCGTCATCGTCGACACTCGAAAGGCGCTGGCGATCGTCGCGCTCGTGGCGGCTGAGGGGCGGCCGTTCGCGCGGGACGAACTGGCGGCGATGTTCTGGCCGGACGCCGACGACGACTCCGCTCGAGGGGCGCTGCGCCGGACGCTGTCGGCGTTGCGGGCCGCGGTCGGGGAGTCGGGCCTGCAGATCGAACGCTCGCGGGTCGCCCTCGAGCCGGGTGCGGCGTGGGTCGACCTGGCTGAACTGGAGCGTCTTGCCGCCTCGGCCGAACCGAGCGACCTGGAAGCGGGGGCAGTCCTCGCCCGCGGGCCGTTCCTCGCGGGCTTCGCACTGCGCGACAGCCCGGCGTTCGACGACTGGCAGGCGGCGCGGGCAACGCGGGTCGAGCGGATGGTCGGCGGCCTGCTCGAACGTCTTGCCACGTCGCGGCTCTGGAGGGGCGATCACGAGGGCGCCGTCGAGGCGGCACGGCAACGGGTCGAGCTCGACACGCTCGACGAGGCCGGCCAGCGGCGGCTCATCGAGGTTCTCGCCCGATCGGGCGAGCGCGCCGGGGCGATCCGCCAGTACCGGGCTCTCGTCGCGCTGCTCGACCGGGAACTCGGCGTCTCCCCGCTGCGCGAAACGACCGACCTGTATGACGCCATCCGGGATGGGGCGCTCGATCCCGGACCGCCGCCCGCCGGCAGCGGTGTCGCCGCGACGACGCTGATGGCGCGACGCCCGAGCTCCCCGACCGCGAAGGTCGCCCCGACGGAGATCGCCGTCCCGCTCCCCCTCGCCGGCCGTGACGCCGACCTGGCGGCCCTCGTCGAGACGTGGCGGACGGTCGACCCCGATGGTCGTCTCGCGGTCGTCGAAGGCGAGGCCGGGATCGGCAAGACCCGGCTGGCGGAGGCGGTCGCGTCCACCGTGCGTGCCGCCGGCGGAACCGTCCTCGCCAGTCGTGGCTATCCCGGTGAGTCGGCTATCGCGTATGGTCCCATCGCCGAGTTGCTGCGATCGGGACTGGCGCTACCGGGCGGACCAGAGCGTCTCGGTTCGCTCGACGTGATCGCCCGGCTCGAGATCGCCCGACTCGTGGACCTGCCGGGATCGCTGCGTGTCGACGGTCCCGCGGCACCGGACGGGGCCAGCGCTCGGGTTCGCCTCCTGGATGCGATCGCGCGCGCGCTTGCGCTGCTGGCTGGGGGATCGGCGCCGGGGCTCATCTGGATCGACGACCTCCACCTCGTCGACGATCCGAGTCGGGAGGCCGCCGCCTATCTCGCCCGCCGTCTCGCCGCTCGACCGATCGTCCTCCTCCTCGCGTGGCGTCGCGAGGATCTCTCGACGGCCGGCCGGGAGGTCGCCGACGACCTCGTCCGCGTACGCGGTGCGACGGTGGTCTCGCTTGGTCGGCTGGATCGGACGGCGATCGCGGAGATCGTCGGCGCAGCACGCCCGGCGGCCGTGGAGGACGGCACCGCCGATGCCATTCTCGACAGGCTCGTCGACGAGTCCGAGGGGCTACCGCTCCATGTCGTCGAGGCCCTCGCGACCGGGCAGGCGTTCGGACCTGCCGTGCCGCGTGAGGTTCAGGCGATGCTGCGCGCCAGGATCGCGGCCGTCGGTGAGGTCGCGGGGCAGATTCTCTCCGCGGCCGCGGTTATCGGCCGGTCCTTCGACCTCGTGACGGTCCGCCATGCGAGCGGCCGATCCGAAGAGGAGGCCGTCGAGGCCCTCGAGGAGCTCATGCGGCGCGGCATCGTCCGCGAGACGCCGGGCTCCACCGGAGGCGCGATCCGCTACGACTTCAGCCATGGCCGGATGCGCGACGCAGCGTATGAAGCGACCAGTCTCGCCCGGCGCCGGTTGCTCCACCGGCGGACGGCGGAAGCGCTCCAGCTCGAACCCGGCGCCGGTCGTGACGACGTCGCCCGGTTCGCGCTCATCGGCGCGCACCAGCGCGAAGCGGGATGTCCAGTCGAGGCCGCCACGGCCTACCTCGAGGCGGCCGCTCGCGCGGAAACCGTCTACGCCAACCGCGAGGCGATCGAGCACCTCGAGGCCGCACTCGCGCTCGGTGGCGCGGATCCCGGGGTCGTCTACCTGCGCATCGGCGAGTTGCAGGCTCGGCTGGGCGAATATGCCGCCGCTGTCGCCGCGCTCGAGACCGCGGCGGCGCTGGCCGCGCCCGCTGAGTTGCCCTCAATCGAGGTCGCTCTGGGGCGCGTTCACCGCCGTCGCGGAGACCTGGCCGCAGCCGCCAGTCATCTCAGCCTGGCGCTCGCAGCGCCCCAGCTGGCCAGCGTCGTTCGTGCCCGCGCCCTGGTCGAGCGCAGCCTCGTCGCATTGCGACGCGGCGATCTTGATGCCGCGGATGCGGCCGCGCGCGATGCCGCACGAGCCGCGGTGCAGGCCGCCGATCCGCACGGGGCCGGGGTCGCGGAACGACTCGTCGGACTCGTGGCCCAGGCGCGAGGGGATGTTGCCGGCGCCCGTCATGCCCTCGAACGGAGCCTGGTCCTGGCGGGCGACGATCCTGATCCGACCGCGGCGATCGCGGCCTCCACCGCACTCGCGCTGACGCTGGCCGCGGGTGGGTCGGTGGACGAAGCGGTCGCCAGCGCGACGGCCGCCCTGGAGGCATGCCGGCGGATCGGCGACCGCCACCTTGAGGCGGCGGTCGAGAACCACCTCGCCGACCTGCTGCACGACGCAGGTCGCGAGGAGGCAGCCATGGCGCACCTCAAACGCGCCGTAGCGCTCTTCGCGGAGATCGGCGAAGGCGATTTGGAGCGCGACCCCGGCATCTGGGCACTCGCTGCCTGGTAGCGGATCAGGCGCCATAGACGCCCGGGTCAGCTCGGGCGCTCGACCTTGTTGGCCGGGTCGTCGACGTTCGTCACTTCGATCGAGGTGTCGCCGGCGCCCGCGGCGAGGCCTGTCGCTTCCCAGGCCACGAGGTAGCCCGCGTCGGCGATCCAGAAGTTGATCGCGCCACCCGCTGCGATCCCGGACAGGCCACCGACCAGCGTCGTCGAATCGATGACGAGGTGATGGGCACTCACGCCGTTCTTCTGCTCGGTCCCCTTGTCGAGCGAGCTCTGCGCCCACTGCGGGCTCGAGAACGCGCCGACCATCAGCGTCGGATCGAAGGCCGCGAACATCGAGGTGGCGAGCTGGCTCGGGACCGACTTGAGCGGTTCGCTGCCCTGCGCGGTCCACGCCTCGTTGCCGATCACGACGAAGCGCGTCCCGCCGCTGATCGTGATGTCGCGGGACAGGACCGGCTTCGTGACGACGACGCCCTTGTACTGTTCGACACCGGCGACCGTGATCGCGATCCGGTACGAGTCGACGTTGCTGAGTCCGGCCGTCAGCGCCCCGATGTCGATCGACGGGATCGGGAAGCCCGACGGGCCGGGCGCCTGGGACGGCAGGGCTGCACCGCTTGAGGCCGCCGGCGTCGAGGTCGCGCCGCTCGTCCCGCCCGATCCCGGGGCCGCGGAGGGCGTCGAGCTTCCGCAGGCCGCGAGGGTCAGCGCGAACGCGGTGAGGATCGTTCCGGCTCGGCCGGCTGTTCGGATCGTGGTCATGTGGTTCCCCCAGAGCAACCGGTCAGGCCGCCGGCACGCCCGATCATGCGGTGGGCCAATCGGTTGTGGCAAGCCGCTTACGCGCTCGCCCCGCGGTCGAACCAGATCCGCTCCCCGGTGAACCGCTGCGTGGCAGGGTCCCACGGAAACAGGATGAGGACCTCGAGCGCGATTGCCATCCCGGACGGCTCGACACCCGCCCACGGCCCGAGGTTCGTGCCGGTCAGCGTTGCGACCTCGAAGGCGCCCTGCGGCCCGATCACGATCTCGGACAGCGCAAACGCGTTGTCGGGGAACGCCCCGAACAGCTCGGTGTAGAACGCCCGGGCGCCGGCGTGGCCGTCCCAGCGCTGGCCGGTCGGAACGATCTCGTAGACGCAGTCCGGCGAGAGCGTCGCGATGAGGCGGTCGATGTCTCGGGCGTCCTCCGCGATCGAATGCCGGACCCAGAGTCGCTTGATCCGCCGCAGCTCGACAGGGTCGAACGGGCGGGCGAGCCGGCGTCGGATCGAGGGCCGTTCGGTCATCGGGCCCTCATGTCGGCGGGCCGGCGGCGATCCGCCCGAGGGCGTCGAGCGTCCGGTCCACCTCGGCCGCGGTGTTGTAGTGGACGAGGCCCAGTCGCAGGACCCCGCCCGACTCGGCCTTGCCGAGACGCTCGATGAGTTCGGTCGCATAGAAGTCCCCATCCCACGCCTGGATCCCGCGCCGACCAAGCGCCTCGGCCGCGGCGCGCGGGTGGATCCCGGCGATCGAGACTGCGACCGTTGGGACGCGTGACGCCGCGCGCGCCCGCTCCGCGATGCCGTGGATCGTGATGCCCGGGATCGTTTCGAGTCCCGCGATGAGGCGGCCGACGAGCTGGCGTTCGTAGTCGGCGATCGCGACCATCGCGGCGACGAGCTCGCGCCGGCGCTCGCTCCCGTGCTGGGCACCCGGCGCACCCGCGACGTCGCCGTAGTTCCGACCGAGATCGCGCAGGTAGTCGGTCGCGGCGAGCGTCCCGGCGATCCCCTCGTAGTTCGGGGTGCCGGTCTCGAACCGGTCGTGCGCCGGCCGGACCTTGTACGTCGGCAGTTGGTCGAGGATGGACGCCTTTCCGTAGAGCACTCCGACGTGCGGCCCGAACCACTTGTAGGCGGAGCAGACGAGGAAGTCGGTGTCGAGATCGCGCACGTCGATCGAGCCGTGCGGCGTGAACGCGACGGCGTCGACATAGGTCAGCGCCCCGACCTCATGCGCGCGCGCCACGATCTCGCGGACCGGGTTGATCGAGCCGACCGCGTTGCTGG
>JBDTNS010000078.1:0-8249 GCA_039933675.1 Chloroflexota bacterium | reverse complement strand
GCCTACTTCGGCCAGAAGGACGCCCAGCAGGTGATGGTCATCCGCCAGATGGCCCGCGACCTGGCGATCCCGACGAAGGTCATTGCCTGCCCGACAATCCGCGAGCCGGACGGCCTCGCCCTCTCCTCGCGCAACGTCCACCTCTCCGCGGTCGAGCGGGCCGCGGCGCCCGTCCTGCATCGGGCCCTCCTCGCCGCCCGGACCCGCTGGGAGCGCGGCGAACGATCTGCCGAGGCGTTGCGCGACGCTATGTGGGAGACGCTGACCGCGGAGCCGCTCGCCGAGGTCGAATACGTCTCGGTCGCCGATGGCGCGACGCTCGCCGAGCTCGAGCAGGTCGACGGCCGCGCGCTCCTCTCGATGGCGGTCCGGTTCGGCACGACGCGGCTCATCGACAACGAGGCGCTCGGCCCCGACGCTCCGACGGGCTGACGGCCCGAACCCCACGGGAACTGGGGAGAGGCGGCCGATTCAGTCGAAGCGCGCTTCTTCGGCGACCTCGAGGACCCGATCGATGAACAGGTATTGCCAGAGCAGCGCCTTGATCTCGGCGATCTTGCCGGCGTCGGCAGGGTGCGTCTTGACGAGAAGGTCGTGGAGCTCCGAGGCGACCTGGTAGGTGTCCGCCGCGACGAGCGTCGCGAAGAGGTCGGCGGCGCGGATCGCGTCGAGGACGCGCTCGGCGGGGCGATAGCCGCCGGTCAGGACGAGCCCGAGGGCGCCATCCCCCTCGCCCTTCGTCCGCAAGCGATCCTCGACGATGGCGCCGATGACGTCGATCCGGTCGCCGGGCACGATGACAAGCCGGCGCGGCCCGATCCGCTCGAGCATGTGCTCGGGCTCCATCGCCCCGATCGCGATGCCGCCGATCACCTGGTCGAGATCGGGGCCCGTGTGGATCGTCTCGCCGTGGACGCCCTCGAGCACCATCGCAAGCGTCGGGTTCAACAGGATCGGCCGGTATGGCAGGACCCCGAGGAGCGGGATCCCGTGTCGCGCGAGGCCGCGCTCGAGCGTCTGCGCAAGCTGGGGCTTGGCGTCGAGGTCGACCTTGTTGACGATCGCGCCGGCGACCTTGACCCCGTGACTTTCGAAGAGCGCGGCGTTCAGGACGATCTCGTCGATCGGGCGGCCGACGCCGCCCTCGGAGACGATGACCGCCGGGGCACCGAGCATCGACGCGACGTACGCGTTCGAGAGCCCGACGACGGCACCGACGCCGGCATGGCCGGTTCCCTCGATGAGCAGGATCTCGCGGTCGGCAAAGGCCGCGTGGGCCGCGCGGATCCGGGCCGGCAGATCTTCGACGACGTCGCCCTCGATGTAGGCCTGGGTGAACCCGCGCGGGATGTGGACCGGGCTCATCTGGGTCAGTGGCTCGCCCAGCCCGAAGACCTGTTTCATGAGCACGGCGTCCTCGTCGGCCGGGACGCCATCCTCGATGACGGTCCGCTGGCCGACCGGCTTCAGGAAGCTGGCGGAGAGACCACGCCGCTGGAAGCCGTCGAGGACTCCGAGGCTGACCGTGGTCTTGCCACGGTTCTGGCCGGTGGCCGCGAGGTAGACGTGGCGCATCGGCTGTCGGCCGCGCGTCAGCTGCGGCTGGCGGTCTTGCGCTCGATCAGCTGGATCGCGTCGCGGAGCCGGGCGAGGGTCTCAGCCTCGACCGCATCCGGTTCCAGGTATGGTCCGAGCCGCTCCATGATGTCGGCGACGAGGCTCAGGAATACGCTCGCGTCGGCCACGAAGAACTGCGGTTCGTTGTTGTAGCGCACGAGCGTGAGCCGTCCCTGGAGGACGCGACGATCCTCGACGTGCGCGATCTGGGTCGCAAAGTTGTGGCCCTGGATGCCGTCGGGGTTGTTGAGGAAATTCAACGCGTTGTCGATGGCCAGACCGAACCGCGCCCGCCAGGCGACGAGCCGTTCGTGGACCTCGGACGGAATGCGGACCTCTGCGACCTCGTCGAAGACCTCCGGCGCGACCGTGAGCAGACCGACGAGCGTGGTCCCGGCTCGCGGCCCGAGCATCACCTGCAGGCTCCGCTCGAGGGTGAACACCTCGGAATCGAAGCGCGGGCTGGTGATGACGTCGGTCAGCAGGTCCTCCACGTTGTCGAGGACGCCCGGCTCGGCGACCGCGTTCGACAGGTGGAGGATCTCCTCCTTGAACAGGAACTTCTCTTCGTGGTCGAGCATTGACCGCGATGGTAGCACCGGGGACCCGCGCCGCCGCTGTGGCCGGAGAGCCCTGGCCTGGTTCGACTTACGGGTAGAGGCCGCGCATCGCCATGGCATCCGCGACGCGGTCCACGGCCAGCAGGTAGGCAGCCGTCCGCATGTCGCACGACTCGCGCAGCGACATCGACAGCGTCTCGTTGAACGCCTTGACCATGATGATCCGCAGCTTCTCGTTGACGACCGCCTCGGTCCAGTGGTCGCGGTTCAGGTCCTGCACCCATTCGAAGTAGCTGACGGTCACGCCGCCGGCGTTGCACAGGATGTCCGGGATCATGAACACGCCGTTCTTGAAGAGGATCTGGTCGGCGTCGGGGGTCGTCGGGCCATTGGCGGCCTCGGCGATCAGCTTGGCCTTGATCCGCGGCGCATTGCGCTCGCTGATCTGGTTCTCGAGCGCCGCTGGAATGAGGATGTCACAGTCGACCTCGAGGGTCTGCGCGTTGGTGATGTCCTTCGAGCCCGGGAAGCCCTGCACCGTTCCATGCTCGGCCTTCCAGGCGACGACCTTCGGGATGTCGAGGCCGTCGGGCTGGTGGATCCCGCCGGTCGAATCGGAGACGGCAACGACCGTGCAACCCTCCTCGGCGATGAGCCGGGCCGCGATCGAACCGGCATTGCCGAAGCCCTGGACGCTGACCCGGGCCTGCTTGAGGTCCATGTTGAGGTGCCTGGCCGACTCGACGATGGTGTAGACGCAGCCGCGTGCGGTCGCTTCGTTGCGACCCTCGGAGCCGCCCAGGCTGATCGGCTTGCCGGTCACGACGCCCGGGACCGTATAGCCCTGGTGCATCGAATAGGTGTCCATGATCCAGGCCATGACCTGGGCGTTGGTGTTGACGTCCGGAGCCGGGATGTCGCGCTCGGGGCCGATCAGGACCTCGATCTCGGTCGTGAAGCGGCGAGTCAGACCCTCGAGCTCCTTCTGGCTGAGCTTCTTGGGATCGACGATCACGCCGCCCTTGCCGCCGCCATACGGGATGCCGACGACCGCGCATTTCCAGGTCATCCACATGGCGAGGGCCTTGACCTCGTCGATCGAGACGTCCTGGTGGTAGCGCAGCCCGCCCTTGGCCGGACCGCGGCCGAGGTTGTGCTGGACCCGGAAGCCGGTAAAGACCTCGACGGATCCGTCGTCCATGTGGACGGGGAAATGGACGGTCAGCTCGCGGCGCGGCACCCGCAGGACGCGGCGCATGCCCTCGTCCATCCCCAGGCGGTCGGCGGCGAGATCAAACTGTCGCTGTGCGACTTCCCACGCGTTGATCCGCGCAGCAACGTGCTCGGTGGTCATGGAATGGATGTCCTCACGTGCCAGGCGGTCATCGACCGCCATCTGTCTGGGCCGTCTCCCGGACGACCCCACGGGGCGTGCCACCGGTTACCTGGATCCATGTTCCGCTCGTCGGCGCGCGTCTGATCTTGGATCCGAGTATAGCCGCGAACTGGCCATTCGTGCCTGCCGATGATACCGGTCGGCAACATTGTCGCAACCTGGCCGCAACGTTGCGTCCGCAGTCACGAGGGGCGATAGAGGATCGCGGCGCCGACGCAGCCGGGACCAAGATGCGGCCCGACCGAAGGCCCGACGAGGGCGATCGTGACTTCGGCCGGATCGAGCTCGGGCACACGCGCGAGGACTGCGTCGCGAAACGCCTCGACGTCCGGACTGATGGTGTGCAGGATCGCGATCCGCTCGATCGGTCGATCGACGATCAGCTCGATCAGGCGTTCGCGGGCCTTGGCGCGGGTCCGAACCCGGTCGATCGTTTCGACCACGCCGTGCTTGACCTTGATGATCGGTTTGACCGACAGCAGCGTGCCGATCGCCGCCTGCGCGCCGCTGATCCGGCCGCCTTTCTTCAGGTATTCGAGCGTGTCGAGGGCGACGTACAGCAGCATGTCCGGCGCCCGTGCCTCGAGGATCGCGGCGATCTCCGCGGCGGATCGGCCCTCGGCCGCGAGCTCGACGCCCATCCGGGCAAGGATCCCCTCTGCCATCGAGGCGCCGAGCGAGTCGACGACGCGGATATCTCGTTCGGGAAGCATGTCCCGCGCGATCTGCGCGCTCTTGATCGATCCCGACAGCAGGCCCGAGACATGGATCGAGACGATGGCATCGGCGCCGGCCCGAAAGGCCGCTTCGTACGCCGCCTTGAACTCGCCCGGCGACGACGCCGCGGTCTTGGGGAACGGGGCGTCCGGCGCGACCATCCGCTCCCAGAACGCCGCGGTCGAGAGCTCGACACCGGCGCGATAGGCGTCTGTGCCGAAGGTCACAAGCAGCGGGACGATCGTGATCCCCTCGGCGCTCGCGGCCGCCGGATCGAGATCCGACGCTGAATCGGTGAATATCGCGACACCGCTCAAGCGGGTTCCTCCTGGCGCGGGACCCTGGACGTTTCGGGCATGATACGGGCAGGGTCCAGCGCGGTGGCGGACCGGCTACCCTTCCTCGGATGGAACGCTCTCTCCGGTTCGTCCTGCTCGGCACGTTCACGCTGCGCTTCAGCACGGGCCTGACCGGGGCCATGCTCGGGCTCTACCTGGCCAACCTGCCGGCGAATGGCGGGCCGGAGGTGGATTCGGTCGTCGTCGGCGTCTATGCCGCGATCTTCTATCTCACCGAGCTCGTCCTGTCGCCGATCTTCGGCATCCTGTCCGACCGGTTCGGCCATCACCGGATCATGCTCTACGGCCCGGTCTTCGGCGGCATTGCCGTCGTCCTGACGGGTCTGACGACGAACCTGCCGCTCCTCGGCCTCACGCGAACGCTCGAGGGGGCATCGACGGCGGCCAGCATCCCATCGATCCTCGGCTTCATCGCCCTGGCGACGGCCGGGAGCGAGGTGCTGCGCGGCAAGGCGGCCGCGCGCTTCGAGGGCGCGACACTGGCCGGGCTCGGCGTCGGATTCATCATCGCGCCAAAGCTGTTTGAGGCGATCGGCTCGACCGCCTTCTTCCTCAATGCGCTCGTCTACGGCATCTCGTTCCTGATCTACCGCTGGGGTGTCAAGGATCCGGCCGGCGAGGTCGAGGCGGTCGCATCCGAGCACGTCGGGTTCGCGCGCTACCTCGCGCTCGTCCGGTCGTCGCACGTGCTCCTGCTGGCACCGACCTGGGTGGCGGTCAATGCGAGCATCGGGCTCTGGTTCAGCCAGTCACTCTTCCAATTCTCCAAGGCGAACCCGAAGTTCCCCGATCAGGCGCTGATGGCGGGCTATGACGCCAACCAGATCACGGTGGCGGCGATCGTCATCGCGATCGTCTTCGGCGCGGGCCTGCTGTACTGGGGCAACCGGTTCAAGGCGATGCGCCGGACGACGATCATCGGCTACGGGATCCTCGGCGGGGCGGTCCTCGTCGCGGCCGGGCTGGTCGCCAATCATTCGATCGGTGTGCCGCTCGTCGTCCCGCTCGCGGCCGTGGTCGTCGCCGGGGCCGGGCTGTTCGTCCTCGCAGGGGCGACGCCGGCGGCGCTCGGGCTGCTGGCCGACATCTCGGAGCGATTCCCGGCCGATCGCGGCGCGATCATGGGCCTCTACTCGGTCTTCCTCGCCATCGGCCAGATCGTCGGCAGCCTGATCGGCGGGATCGCGGCGCATTGGCTCGGCATCGACGGGATGCTCATCGCGACGACCCTCCTGCTCGCAGTCGCCCTCCTGCCGCTGTCCAAACTGCGTGCTCAGGAACACGAGGTCGGGGCGGCGCCAGGTGGCGCCAACGGGGGTTCGGCGGACTGATCGGGTCCGCGCGGCGCATGCGATACTCGCGCCCGTGACATCGAATGTGAGCCAGAGCTATCCGTACACGAGCGAGACCGAGGCGCAGCGCGCCGCGCGGATCGCCTCCCTGATCGAGGCTCGCGAGGACCTCGCCAAGAAGCTCACGGCCGAGACCTCGCCGCTCGACGCCAACGACCGCTGGTGGGTCTGGAAGTGCCCGACGCCGGGCTGCGAGGGTCTCCTCCACGTCGCCGGCTACGCGATCGACAAGCACGCGGTCTACGTCGTGTGCGACGGGACCTGCGGCAAGACGTTCCTGCGCTGAGGGAAGTCCCGGGGTCGACTGACGACGCGCTCCTGCGAGCGAGCCGGCGCCAACTGATCGCCGATGCGCTCGGGATCGCGGTCTCGGCCGCCGGCTTCGGGTTCGTCTACGGGCTGGCCGCTCGGCAGGCAGGCTTCTCGACGATCGAGGCGATGGCGATGAGCATGATCGTCTTCGCCGGGGCGGCCCAGTTCGCGGCCGTCGGGTACGTGGCGAGCGGCCTGGCGTGGCCCGGCGTCGTCCTGCTGACGGCACTCCTCAACGCCCGCCACCTGCTCTACTCCGCGGCGCTCGCCCCGTCGCTTCGCGCGGTCCCGTTCTGGCGCCGGGTGATCATGGCCCACCTCCTGACCGACGAGGCGTTCGCGCTCGCGATCAGCCATTTTCGCCGGATCGGGCGTGCCGACGAACGCGGCTACTGGCTGGGGGCGATGGGGTCGACCTTCATTCCGTGGAACATCGCGACGCTGACCGGTGTCCTCCTCGGCGCCGGGATCCCGGAGCCGGCGCGGCTGGGCATCGACGTCATCTTCCCGGCTGCGATGATCGGGCTCGCCGTCGGGCTCGTCACGGGCCGACGCGAGCTCGTGGCGGCGATCGTCGGTGCCGGTGTGGGGGTCGCAGTCGCGCTGGTCTCGAGCCCGTCGATCGGGATTGTCGCGGGCGGCATCAGCGGGCCCGCCGTCGGATTGCTCCTCCCTGCATCGATCGCGCCGGAACGCGCGCCGCTCGGCTCCCCGGCCTCGGCCGAACGGTATGCCCTGCCCGGTACCCACGTCGACGCCGACACGGCGGCCGATCCACCCGCCGACCCGGGCGCGCGATGAGCACGAATCTCGTCATGCTCGCGGTCCTCATGTTTGCGGCGACGTATCCGTCGCGTGCCATCGGCCTTTTGACGCCCGGTCTCGATCGCCTCCCGAAGGTCGCCATCGAATACCTGCAGCTCGTCGGGCCGGCGGTCCTCGCGGCACTCGCCGCAGTCAGCGTCACGGTCGTCGTGACCGACCGGCCATCCTTGCACGTCGGTGTCGAATGGATCGCGGTCGTGGCCTGTCTCGCGATCGTCGCGAAGCGCCGGAACCTGCTGCTCGGCCTCGTCGCGGCGGTTGCGATCGTCGCGATCGCGCGCGCCTTGGGTGTGGCGGCGCTCCCCGCCTGAGATCGCGGGCGCCAACGGCGGCCTATCCCCGCCGCGCTTCCGCCTCGATCTCGATCAGCAGGCTCGGATCCATGAGGGCGGTGACCTGGACCATGGTCGCGGCCGGCCGGATCTCGCCGAAGACCGCGCCGTGGACTGCCGAGATGTCCGCGGACTGCCCGATGTCGGTGACGAACATCCGTGTCCGGACGACGTCCGAGAGCGCGAACCCAGCCTCGCCAAGCGCGCGCTCGATGATCTCGAGGACCGCCGTCGCCTGGGCCTGAACGTCGCCCGGGTGGAGCGACCGACCATCGGGTCCCGCGTCGGTCGTGCCGGCCACCCAGCACGTGTCGCCCAGCGCGATCGCTCGGCTGTAGCCGGCGGCGGCCTCCCACGGTCCGCCTGACGAGATTCGTCGGCGCTCGCTCACGATCGGTGGTCGGACCTTTCGCCGCCATCTGGCCCGTTGGGCCCCGCCGGGACGTCGTGCCCGTCCCGCCACGCGATGACCTCGGGGTCGGCCGCGATGGCCAGGAGGAGTCCGGCGAGGAGCGTCGTCCGCGGCACGACCGAGTCGACATCGAGGTACTCGGCGGGAGCATGGTCGTTGCCGCCGATCGGTCCGAGACCATCGAGGCTCGGGATCCCCAGCCCGGATGTCGTGTTCGCATCGGAGGCGCCCCCGGTCAGGACGTCGGCGATGTCGAAGCCGAGCGTTCGCGCCACTTCCTGAGCGTGCTCGACGAGCCGGCCGCTCCGCTCGAGCTTCTCCATCGGCCACCAGCGCGCCATCGGCTCGAACTCGATGGTGACGTCGG
>JBDTNS010000077.1:0-8269 GCA_039933675.1 Chloroflexota bacterium | reverse complement strand
CCGAACCCGTTGCGGCCGAACCGGGCCCGCTGGCCCCCGCGCCACCACCGGCTCGCTGGCTCGAGCTCGCCTGGCGGAGCAGCGTCTCGGATCGCTCGCTGTCGGCGGCATCGCAGGCCGGGCTCGTCAACAACCTGAACGACGCGCTTGCCTGGGGCCTGCTGCCGATCGTCCAGGCGGCCGCCGGGCTCTCCATCGCGGAGATTGGGCTGCTTGCCGGTGCATATCCGGCCACCTGGGGGATCGCCCAGGTCGCAACCGGCGCGCTCTCGGATCGGATCGGGCGGAAGCGGCTGATCGTCGCCGGGATGCTGATGCAGGGCGTCGCGATCGCGGCGATCGCGGCGTCGACCGGCTTCGTCCCGTGGCTCGTGGCCGCGATCCTTCTCGGCCTCGGCACGGCGATGGTCTACCCGACGCTCATCGCGGTCGTCGCCGACGTCGCCGAACCGAGCCGACGGGGAGCGGTCACCGGGATCTACCGGTTCTGGCGCGACCTCGGCTTCGCGCTGGGCGCGATCCTCGTCGGTCTCCTGGCGGATCGGTTCGACGCGCGGACGGCGATCCTGCTCGTCGCCGTCCTCACGGCCGGATCCGGGTTTGTCGTGGCGGTTCGGATGCGCGAAACGCGGCCGCGCCGCTGATCGCCGGCGAGCCGCGGTCAGACTGCGCGCGTCCTCGCCCCGTTCGTCTTCGCGGACTTCGGTGGCTTGGCAGGTTTGGGCGGCAGGCTCGCCCCGAACGCGATCGCGCGGGCGACCCAGTGGCGGACGAGCCGGTCGTCGTCGATGACGGAGCGTGGCAGGAGTGCGTACCCGTTCATCGGGCGCCCGGGCATCACCTCGAACGGGCCTGCACCCTCGAGCGCGAGCGCCTCCGCGAGCGACGGTTCACCGAGGCGGACGAACCAGCCGGACCCATGCAGGCCCGTCACCATGTGCCCGCCGACGTGGATGACCGGATAGCCGAACGAGATGCGCCGCTGCACGTCGGGATAGTCGCGCGTCACCGAATCGAAGCGTGCGACGAGTTCGGGCGGGGACTTGGAGAAATCAGGCTTCGGCATCTCGCACCTCCGGTCAGTACGCTACTGCGCCTCGATGCGGCGCGGTGAGAGCCTCGGGCCGTAGCGCGGCGCACGGATCCCGCTGAGCTCGAGAAGCCGCATCACCCGGCCGCGTTGACCGCGGTACGGCTCGAGCAGCTCGAGCATCCTGGCGTCGGTCGCGCGCGGCTCGCCGGCGAGCGCGAAGGCGACGAGGTTCGGCAGGTGGAAGTCGCCGACGCTCACCGCGTCAGGATCGCCGAGGGCCCGGACCCCGACCTCGGCCGCGGTCCACGGCCCGATCCCCGGGACGGCCGTCAGCCGCGCGTACGCCTCGGGGAGCGGCAGGTCCACGATCGCCTCGAACCACGACGCCCGCGACGCCACGCGACGGATCAGCTCGGCGCGTCGCCGCTCCACCCCGAACGGGTGGTACGCGTAGTAGGGGAGCGCGGCCAGCGTCGCCGTCGACGGCAGGAGCCGGAGCCGAAATTCGGCTGGCCCGGGCGCGGGCTCGCCGTGGACGCGGATCAGCCCGAACAGCGCGCGGCGGGCCTCCTCGGAGGTGACCTTCTGCTCGAGGATCGCGGGGACGAGCGATTCGAGACCGGCCGTGCTGCGCATGATGAGGACGCCCGCATGGCGCCGGGCGAGCTCGCCCACAAGCGGATGACCGGGCGGGATCGGCGCGGTCGGCTGGTCGAGGCCGAGGAGCGCCGGCACCCCGTCGAGTGCCGCGTCGGCGCCGGGGCCCCAGGCCTCAGCCCGCACGACGTCGCCTCGCTGTTCGAGCGCGATCGTGGCGGGGCCACTTGGCATCCGGGTCACCCGCCACACGCGACCGGTCGCAAGCCGGATCGTGGGGTCGTGTGAGCCGCGCGCGAGCGGCGCCACCGTACGCACGAGATCGAGGGGCCCAGTGAAGGAGAACGAATGAACGGTCATCCGGTACGATCCTGACACGCTCCGGATTTTGTGACGAACCGCGCCGAAATCCCCCAGCGCCCGATCCGTGCTACCGTCTGTGCAGACGTGCGACCCAGATACGTCGTCGCAGGCGTGGCGCTCATCGCCCTGCTTGCCACGGTCGCGGTTCCCGGTCCGGTCGGTTCGAGGGTCCCCAGCCCCGTAGCCACCCTGGACCCCGGTCTCTTCCAACGAGTCGAGATCGCGGCGCTCGAAAGCGGAACCGCGATGACGATCCTTTCAGAGGATCCAGGCCACCGCTCTGCCGGAAACCTGGACCGGGACTCAGCCCTCGTGGATTCGGCCCTGCGAACCGATCTGCCCACGGCGCCGGTTCGACCACCCCAGCCTACGGCGACCGCCGGCTCGATCTCGAAGAACCCTTGGCACTTCGACCCGAACATCTCGTGGTACGGACCGAACCTCTACGGCAACGGGACGGCCTGCGGCCAGACCCTGACGAAGACCCTGGTGGGCGTCGCCCACCGGTCGCTGCCGTGCGGCACCCTCGTCACATTCCGCTACAACGGCGTGACCGTCACGGCCCCGGTCATCGACCGAGGTCCATACGTCAGCGGTCGGACCTGGGACCTGAGCTACGGCCTGTGCTCGAAGCTCCACCACTGCTACACCGGCACGATCTCGTGGAAGCTCGCCGGCTGATCGCTCAGGCGGTTGGCGGTTCCCAGTCCGCCCCGGCGAGCTCGAAACCGTCGAACTCGAAGGCGGGCGTCACGATGCATCCGACGAGGGTCCAGTCACCGAGCGGTCGCGCCGCCTGCCAGGCGCCCGCCGGAACGACCGCCTGCACGACCGATCCCGAGGTAACGTCGCCACCGAGCCGGTGGGTCGTGACCGCCGGCTGACCCTCGGTCCAGACGCGCAGCTCCAGCGGGTCGCCCGCCGAGTACTGCCAGATCTCGTTCGCGTCGACACGATGCCAATGCGAACGCTCGCCGGCGACCAGGAGATAGAGGATCGCGCTCGCGGTCGGTCGGGCGCCGGCGACGGCGGCCGCGCGCCACGTCTCTGCGTACCAGCCACCCTCGGGGTGGCGGCCGAGGCCGAGGGCGGCGATCACCGGGCCGGCGCTCGTCATCCGACGCCGGCCGGCTCGAAGCGCGCCGTGAAATGGCGCAGGGCCGTCGGCTGCGGTTCGACCATCCGGAGGCCTCGCAGGTCGGCGGAACGCGCGGCGACGGCCGTGACGACCTCGATCACGTAGTCGATATGGCTCTGCGTATAGGTCCGGCGGGGGACGGCCAGGCGGACCAGATCCATCGCGGCGGGCACCTCCGAACCGTCGGGCTGCCGTCCGAACATGACCGTCCCGATCTCGCAGGCCCGGATCCCACCCTCGACGTAGAGCGCGACCGCAAGCGCCTGGCCGGGGTACTGGAGCGGCGGGATGTGAGGCAGGAGGCCCCGCCCGTCGAGATAGATCGCGTGCCCACCGAACGGTTTGACGAGCGGCACGCCGGCCGCATCGAGCGCTTCACCGAGATACGCCGTGGAGCGGATTCGGTAGTGGAGATAGTCGTTCTGGACGACTTCTCGGAGACCCTGGGCGATCGCCTCGAGATCGCGCCCGGCGAGGCCGCCGTAGGTCGGGAAGCCCTCGGTCAGGATGAGCAGGTTCCGACAGGCCTCCGCGAGCGCGTCGTCATCAAGGGCGAGCCAGCCACCGATGTTGGCTAGCCCGTCCTTCTTGGCACTCATCGTCATCCCGTCGGCAAGCGACGCCATCTCGCGGACGATGTCGGGGATCGATCGGTCGGCCTGACCCGGCTCGCGCGTCTTGATGAACCAGGCGTTCTCGGCGAACCGGCAGGCGTCGAGGAAGAGCGGCTTGGCGTATCGATCGCACACGGCGCGAACGGCCCGGAGGTTCTCGAGCGAGACCGGTTGGCCGCCGCCGGAGTTGTTCGTCACGGTGACGAAGACGACCGGGACGTCCGGCCCGCGCGCGACGAGGAGTGCCTCGAGCGCGTCGATGTCGACGTTGCCCTTGAACGGGTGGAGCGCCGCCGGGTCGTGGCCCTCGGCGATGACGAGATCGATCGCTTCCGCGCCGGACGCCTCGACGTTCGCCCGCGTCGTATCGAAATGGGTGTTGTTCGGGATCACCTTCCCAGGCCCGCCGATGATCGAAAAGAGGATCTTCTCGGCGGCGCGTCCCTGGTGTGTCGGGATGACATGCCGGAACGGGAACAGCTCCTGGACCGCCTCGAGGAACGTGAACCACGATGGAGAGCCGGCGTACGACTCGTCGCCATGCTGGATCGCCGCCCACTGGTCGCGGCTCATGGCGCCGGTTCCCGAATCGGTCAGCAGGTCGATGAGAACGTCGTCGGCGTGGAGCGAGAACAGGTTCAGACCGGCCGCTGCGATGGCGGTCTCGCGCTCGGCTCGGGTCGTGATCCGGATCGGTTCGACGGCGTGGATCCGGAACGGCTCGATGATCGTGCGGAAGGTCGTCATCGTGGCGAGCATAGCCGCGTCCCGGTACCGTATGGGCATGTGCCGAAGCATCAAGACCCTGCGTCGCGCCGACGAGGCGGCGACGACGGGCGAACTGGAGGCCGCCGCCCGCCAGTACGTCCGCAAGATCAGCGGCTATCGTGTTCCCTCGGCGCGCAACGCCGAGGCCTTCGAGGGAGCCATCGCCGAGATCGCGGCCGCGTCAACGCGGTTGATGGAGACTCTCGGCGTCGAGGTCGAGGAGGGCCCCGACCGCTGGACGCCACGATCGGCGACCGCCACGCACACCCACCCGAGGGCCGCCTTGGTCCCAAGGTGAGACTCCGGGGAATACCGCGAGGGCGATCGCCGTCGCACGTTGTCCGGGGCGGCGAAGTCCCTCTCTAGGCGTTTGCATCGGTCAGGCCCCAGGCCGTCACCCGCTCGATCGCGATCCGGATAAGCGGGCGGGCTTCGAGGCCGTGATCCGCGTACTGCGAGTACTTCGCGCGCAGGGCGCGAATGATCTCCGGGAAGTCTGCCCCTGAAGGCTCGATGGTCGCGGTTCCCAGGCAACGGACCCAGGCGAGATTCGCCCAGTCCTCGTCCCATCGATCGACCAGGACCGAGACACGCGGATCCCGCTCGATATCGCGCACCCGCGCGAGTGAGCGCGGACCGTCGTTGCGCTTCGGCTTGTCATCGATCGGCGTGTAGAGGACGGCGTCGATCTCGTCGAGGACGAAACAGACCGGTACCGGACGCGGCCGGCCGTCGGGGGCGATCGTGACCATCACGGCGCGGCGCGCGGCCGCGAGGAACGCTCGTTCGGCAGCAGACAACACGGGTTCAGAGGCCATCGCGACCCTATGATGCACGGCATGGGCCTCGACATGACCGCCGATCCAAGCCCACTCGTCCGACACGTCACGAGCCGCCGGATCGTCGCCGTCCGCGGCGAGTCGCTCGAGGTCCGCGACGATCGGGTCGTCGGGGAAGCGCCGCTCGAGATTCGGGCCGCCGGCCCACGCCAGTCACCCGTCGCCGTCGCAATCACGATGCGGACACCCGGCAACGAGGCCGAACTCGCGGTGGGGTTCCTGCGGACCGAGGGACTGCTCGAGGGCCAGGAGGTCCTCGGCACGGTTGCCGGCGATCCGGCCACCCTGAGCCAACCTGATGACACGATTGTCGTCCGCCTTTCGCGCCCATTCGACGACTCGAAGATCGCGGAACGCCATTTCGTCGCGACCGCCTCGTGCGGGATCTGCGGCAAGGCCTCCATTGACGAGGTCGTCCTGCGCGCCGAGCCCCTGCCCGAGGGCCCGGTCGTCTCGCGCACCGTGATCCTCGCGCTGCCGAACCTGCTGCGGGCCGCGCAAAAAGCATTCGACGAGACCGGGGGCCTGCACGCGGCCGGGTTGTTCAGCCCGGCCGGCGAGCTGATCGCCATTCGGGAAGACGTCGGCCGCCACAACGCGATCGACAAGCTCGTCGGCTGCCAGGTCCTCGGTGGGTCGATGCCGCTCCACGACCGGCTGCTCATGGTCTCGGGCCGGGTGAGCTTCGAGATCGTCCAGAAGGCGGCCGTCGCCGGGATCCCGATCGTGTGCGCGGTCTCGGCGCCATCCGATCTCGCCATCGAGACCGCCGATCGGCTTGGGGTCACCCTCGTCGGCTTTCTGCGCGGCGACGGCTTCAACGTCTACGCCCACGACGGTCGCGTTGACCTGCGCGACCTCAGCGGCCTGGGTTAGGCGGGGCCGGATCCGTTCGGCCCGGGGCGGGCCGGGCCTCGGCCACGGAGGGCCGCGCGGTCCCCCAGCCGTGCCTGTCGGTCAACACCACGGCGTCGAGGGTTGTCACCTGCCCGAGTTCGGACCCGTCCGCCTCCGCGTCGACAAGCTTTGGTGCCTCGTGGACACCGTCGCGCGTGATGTAGCGAGGGTGTTGTCGTCCGCATTGGATTCGGATCGGGCTAGACGTCGTGGTGTTGACTGTGGCGCACGTCAGACGAAGTGTCGCGGGCGAAGCACCGTATGTGAGATAAGCGCCACGTACGTGCCGCCACGTTCACTGGCGAGATGACTGCCTCGAAGCGTCGCCCGAGCGTCGATCGAACCGTGCGATCCCGGCACCGCGAGACCATCCGGTCCGTCGGACGCGATCTCGTTCGCCTTCGAACCGACACCGGAGCCCAACGGTGGTCTGGAGGTCCCGGAATCGAGGCTGCGAAGGCTTCAGGCCCGAGGTGTTGACTCTCGGCCACCAACGGGGCCCGGTCCGTTCGGCCCCGGGCGGTTGTTCACGAATTCGAAGCCGAAGCGGCCCTTGATGCAGAGGTGGCCGTCGGTGACCGATGAGTCGGTCGGCGAGGTGACCTTGACGATCCGATCGTCCTGGGCATGGAGCTCAACGGCGCAGCCGACCCCGCAGTAGGGACAGATCGTCTCGGTGACGGTCTGGGCGGACTCGTCCCAGGTGCCCGCCTCGCGCATGTCGTACTCGGACTTGAACATCAGCGCCCCGGTTGGGCAGACACCGATGCAGTTGCCGCAGTAGACACAGGCCGACTCGGGGAGCGGGACCGCCGCTTCGGTCGAGATCCGGGCGTCGAAGCCGCGCCCCGCGACCCCGATCGCGAACGTGTTCTGTGCCTGTTCGCCGCATGCGTCGACGCACTTGTAACAGAGGATGCATTTGCCGTAGTCGCGGACGTACAGGTTGTTGTCGACCTTCGTCGGCTGGGCAACGGTCGCCGCGGTCGCATCGCCGGCGGGCGCGTGGTGGTGGCCGGTCTCGGAGGCCTCGCGCTCGCCGGCATCGGCGGGGGAGGCCGGCGGACCGAACCGAGTCGCATCCGCGCCGTAGCGCGCGGCGTAGGCCGCGATCGAGCCATCGGGCGCGAGGGGACCGGCGAGCGACAGATCGACCGTCGAGCCGAGGAATTCGAGCACGAGCTTGCGCGAGAGTCGGACCCGCTCCGAATCGGTCTGGACTTCCATCCCGGCCTCCACCGGTCGCGAGCAGGCCGGGACGAGGACGCGCGACCCGGTCACCTCCACGACGCACACGCGGCAGACGTTGGCCGGCACGAGGTTGTCGGCGTAACAAAGGGTCGGAGTATCGATCCCCTCGGTCCGGCAGGCGCGCAGGATCGTCGTCCCGGCGGGGACCGAAACGGTCACGCCGTCAATTTTCAGCTCGATCGCCGGCGGCGTCTCGACGGGCGGTGCCGCGGGCGGACGCGAGGAACGGGCCGGCGGGGTCAGGAGGATGTCGGTCAGCGGCTGCGCGCCGGGCGCCTGGCCACCATGCGGGGTCGCTCGATCGGGGGCGGGATCGCGATCCATGCTCAGGCCATCGCTCACAGCGCCACCATACCGGGGAGCCGCACGGCGGACTCGATCGCCGACGAAGCGGTCTGGCCGAGTCCGCAGATCGAGGCGTCGCGCATCGCCTGGCCGATCTCGCGCAGGAGTGTCAGCTCCTCGTCCCGTGGCCGGACGTGCGACCCCGCCGCCAGGCGCGCGAGCAGCTCCTCCTGCCGGACGCTCCCGACTCGGCACGGGACACACTGACCGCACGACTCGTCGCGGAAGAACTGGGCGATCCTGCGCAGGGTGTCGACCAGTTCCGCGGTCTCGTCGAAGACCATGATCACGCCCGATCCGAGCGTTGCCCCGGCAGCCCGCGTCGCCTCGAAGGTGAGCGACATGTCGAGGGCGTCGGGGCCGACGAAGACCCCCGCAGCGCCACCGAGCAGAATGGTTCGTATTGGGCGTCCGCCCGGCACGC
>JBDTNS010000076.1:0-8503 GCA_039933675.1 Chloroflexota bacterium | reverse complement strand
CTCGAGCATCTTCGGCACGCGAACTCGCCCGAACATGCCCGGATACATGAGCTGGTTCCGGTCCGCCGCCGGAACATCCGCCCAGCCGGGGGTCGTGGCCGCGAAGCGAGCCAGGGCGTCTGCGTGGTCGAGCCCGGCCGGCATCGCGTCGAACCCTGCGCCGCGCACGCAGGCGCAGAACGCCGGATCGGTCGCAAAGCGGACCTCGTGGCCGGCCGTCTCAAACACGCGCGCTGGAACCCCCGACGATAATCTCGAAGTCGCGCAAGCCTGCGTGAAGACACGGCGGCCCGGCGTACGCTGTCGAGGTGGCCATCCCGTTCGCGCGCCAGGTCGCCGTCTTCAACAAGCACGTCACGAACCGGATCTTCGGACCGGTCAGCTGGTACCTCCCGAGCTTCGGCCGGATCGAGCATGTCGGCCGGACGAGCGGCCGCCGCTACGCCGCGCCGATGATGGCGTTCCGGGGCGGAGACCGGCGGCACCTGACCTTCGCCCTGACCTACGGGCCTGAGGCGAGCTGGGTCCGGAACGCGCTGGCCGCGGGCGAGGTCGTCTTCGACTCGCGTCGGGGCGGCCGCCTCCATCTCGTCGAGCCACGCGTCATCCACGACCCCCAGCGGCAGGCCATGCCATGGCTCGTCCGGCGGGTGCTCGCCGTGATGCATGTCGACGACTTCCTGGAGGCGACCATCGCCGGTACTGGACCAGGGAGCCCGCCCGGCTGACGATTGCGAGTCGATCGCGCAAGACGTGGATAAGTCCCTTGCCTCGGCGGCGCGCGCGGCGCAGTGTGGGGCGTCCACGCAGTGCTGGAGGGCAACCACGATGGCGGACACGACGGCGATGGCGGCCAAGTTCGAGGAAATCCTCAAGACGGGCGATTTCGGTCGGATGACCGAGCTCATCAGGGAATATGCCACTGACGATTTCGTCGAGGAGTGGCCACAGTCTGGCGAGCGCCTGACGAAGTCGGCGTCGCTCCGGATGGCAGACAGCTACCCCGAGATGTCTGGAACGACCCCGACCTTCAAATATCGCAGGATGCTCGGCGGCGGCGACGTCTTCGTCGTTGAGGGAACCGTCGATTACGGCGACGGGGTTCCAGTCAGCTACGTCGGCGTTGGGGAGCTACGCGACGGCAAGATCTCGAAGATGACCGAATACTTCGCCAATCCGTTCGAGGCACCGGCCTGGCGTGCCGACTTCGTCGAAAAGATGGAGACGGCGAACGCCTGACGCACGCGCCCGGCGCGATGAGCCCGCGTTGATCGTTGCGGCGCCGCTTCCGCGCCGGATTGCCGGCATCGACGTCCCGCAGGACGACGTCTCAACATCGGTCTGGGCGTGGGCGCACCGGTCGCTGCCGGACTATCTGCTGCTGCATTCAATCCGCGTCTACTGCTGGGGCGCATCGATCGGGGCAGGTGAGGGCCTCGTCTTCGACCGTCGGGTCCTGTGGGCGGCATCCCTGATGCACGACTTCGCCCTGACCCGGATCGCCAGGAACACGATGTGCTTCGAGGTCGAGGGCGCGGAGTTCGCCCGGCGCTTCCTCGAACGGCACGGGCTGTCGGCGGCCGACTCCGACCGGGCCGCGATCGCGATCATCCTGCACATGCGGCCCGTAGTCACGATCGACGACGGGGCGGAGGCCCTGCTGCTCGATCGGGCGACGGCGCTCGACGTTCGCGGCGAGGGCTACGAGCTCGGCGACGCGGTTCGACCCGAGGTCATGCGGGTCGTTCCACGCGGCGCATTCGATCGCCTATTCGTCGCGGCGATTCGGCGTGAGGTCGCCATCCGGCCAACCTGCCAGAGCGCACGCCTCCTCCACCGGACCGGTCTCGAGGGCTGGATGGACCGTTCGCCATGGGCGACAGCCGAGTCGGTCAGGCGTTCGCTCGGTCGATCTCCTCGGCAACGGCCCGGGCGAGGGTGATGGCGTCGTCGTCCGAAAGGGAAGCGCCTTCGCGGTGGAGTTGGTCGAACCACTGCGCGTCGACGAGGCTCAGCAGGCGATCGCGGGTGTCGACGCCATAGCCGCCCGGGTCGGCGAGAAGACCGGCCGACTCAGCAGCACGGTCGCTCGCACCGAGGAGCCGCACGGCGTCGCTGAGACGGTCCTCGTCGAGCGCGAGGGTCGCGAACGATGGCAACAGATTCACGATGAGATACCGGCTCTGGAGCTCTTGGGCGATCACGAGTGCTTCGGTCATGGCGCGCGCCCCGGCGGCTCGATCGCCCGCGGCGGCCGACAGATCGCCGAGATTCGAGAGCTCGACCGAGATGGAGAAGCGGTCTTCGAGCGTTCGGCGGAGGGCGAGGCTCGCCGCGAACCGACGCCGAGCCTCGGGCATGTCCCCCGCGGTATGAGCCGCCCAGGCGAGCATGTGGAGGGCGCCGCGCCGTCCGAGCGGGTCGTCACTCGCGAGCACCAGCGCCTCCCGCGCGTGGCGCTCAATGTCCGCCGCGGCGCCGGCGCGCAAGGCGACGCGGGCGAGATCGGTGTGTGCGAGCGAGGCAATCGAACGATCACCGACGGATTCGGCGATGCGGATCGCACGCTCGGCCCGGTCGACTGCCGCCGCCTGGTCACCCTGGCGGAAGGCGAGATCGGCCGCCGTGAGGACAGCCCGCGCCAGCGCCGCCAACGGCTCGTCGCCGACGACGGCGATGGCACGTTCGACGGCGTTCCGTCCGACATCGACGAGTCCCGCGTCCTGCCACAGTAGCGAAGTGACGCCCGCGAGTCGCAACGCGGCATCAAGGTCGACCTCGGTCAGGAGGTCCAGGGCCGGAGCGATCTCGGAGGCGATGGCGAGGAGTGCCGCCGCTTCCGCCTCGTACCGGGAGGTATTGCGCGCACGGTCGGCAGCTTCGGCCTGCTCGAGAATCTGACGGGCTCGAGCCACATCAACGTGCTGCGGCGATTCGTTCATCGCTTGATTGTGCGCTTCGCGCTCATCTGGCTGTAGGGCGCCGCCCGACCTGAGGCGGCCGACACGGACCTCGATACCCTCACGCCCGACCCGAACGGAGGCTATCGTCGGAGGTGTGACCGACACTGCGCCCTCGACGCGCCCCGGGATGGGCGCCATTCCCCACGAAACCGGCACGACGTTCCGTGTCTGGGCGCCGCATGCGCTGGCCGTCTTCGTCACCGGGACGTTCGACGGCTGGGCGATGGACCGGGCCGAGCTCGGCCGCGACGGAGACGGCTCGAGCGGCACATGGTCGGCGGATGTCGACGGCGCAGGGCCGGGCGATGAGTACCGGTTCACGATCCGCACCGACGACAGCGACCTGTCGCGGGTGGATCCGTACGCCCGGCAGGTCACCAGCTCGGTCGGCAATGGGATCGTCTACAACCCGGCCGCCTTCGATTGGGGCGACGACGAGTTCCGGATGCCGGCCTGGGACGACCTCGTTATCTATGAGATGCATATCGGGACGTTCGCCTCGTCGGTCGACAGCCGTGGGTCGTTCGACTCCGCCCGCGAGCGGCTGGCGTACCTCGAGCGACTCGGCGTCTCGGCCGTCCAGGTGATGCCGCCGTTCGAGTTCGCCGGAGACGTCTCGTGGGGATACAACCCCTCCCACCTGTTCGCGATCGAGTCGGGTTACGGCGGCCCGGATGCGTTCAAGCGGTTCATCCGCGACGCCCACGCGCGCGGCATCGCGGTCATCGTCGACGTCGTCTACAACCACCTGGGACCGTCGGACCTCGACCTGTGGCGGTTCGACGGTTGGGCGGAGGACGCCTGGGGCGGAATCTACTTCTACAACGACGAACGTGCGGTCACGCCGTGGGGCGCGACGCGTCCTGACTACGGCCGTGCCGAGGTTCGATCGATGCTGCGAGACAGCGCGCTCACCTGGCTCGAGGAGTTCCGCTGCGACGGGCTTCGCTTTGATGCAACGGTCTTCATCCGGTCTGTCATCGGCATCCCAAGCGATGCGGTCTCGGCGTTGCCCGACGGCTGGTCGTTCATGACCTCGCTCAACGACGAGATCAGGGCCCGTCAGCCCTGGAAGATCACGATCGCCGAGGATCTCGAGGACGATCCCATCCTCGTCACGCCGACCGAGGAAGGCGGCGCTGGATTCGCCGCCCAGTGGGACGTCGGGTTCATCCGCCGGGTCAGGCCTGCGCTCGAGACGAACGATGATGCCGACCGCGACATCGAGGTGGTCGTCGACGGGATCCTCGGGACAGGACGCGGCGCGCCCATGACCCGCGTCATCTACACCGAATCGCACGATGACGTGGCCGATGGTCTGGTCCGCCTCCCCGAGGCGATCGCGCCGGGCGACGCGCGCAACTGGTGGGCGCAGAAGCGGGCCGTCCTGGGCGCGGCGCTCGTCCTGACCTCGCCCGGGATCCCGATGCTCTTCCAGGGCCAGGAGCTGCTCGAGGACGGCGGGTTCGACGACGCGGTCGCGCTTGATTGGGAGAAGGCGAGCTCGAACCGCGGGATTCTTCGCCTCCACCAGGATCTCATTGCGCTCCGGCGTGGGCGCACCGATGCGACCCGGGGCCTACGCGGCCCCAACGTGACAATCCTTCGCGCCAGTCAGGATGCCAAGGTCCTGGCCATGCATCGCTGGCTCGAGGGCGGGCCTGGCGATGACACGGTCGTCGTCGCGAATTTCGCGGATCGGACGATCGACGATCTGCGGATCGGGTTCCCGGCGCCTGGCCGCTGGAACGTGCGGTTCAACTCCGACGCGGCCAGCTATTCGCTAGAGTTCGGGAGCCACGAGTCGTTCGATCTCGACGCCGATGGCGAACCTATGGACGGCTGCGCGCAGAGTGGGGTGGTCTCGGTCGGGCCATACAGCGTTGTCATCCTCTCGCGGGAGTCCTGACGCCTCCAATTGCTACTTGCGCGGTCCGGTCGTCACGGTCATCGCGGTCGATGGCGGGAGGCAGGCACCCGCGGCCGGACTTTGGCCGGTGACGACGAGGTTGTTCGGACCGCCGCCCCAGCTGAAGGCGCCAGTGAACCCGGCCGCCGTCCAGGCAGTACGGGCTTTCGCGACGGTCATGCCTACAAGAGTCGGAACGGTATTGCAAGCCGGCGTTGGCGAGGGGGTCGGCGTTGGCGCGGGGGTCGGTGCAGGCGTCGGGGCCGGCGTGGGGATCGGCGTGGGGATCGGCGTCGGGGCCGGCGTGGGGATCGGCGTCGGGCCAGGCGTCGGGGCAGACGTAGGGATCGGCGTCGGGATGGTCGTTGAGGTTGGACCCGGCAGGGCCGTCTGTGTCGGAGTGGGGGAGGGTGTCCGGGTGCCCGGGGGAACGCTCGTGACAGGACCGGATGTCGCCCGCGGCGGAGTCGATGTCGAACCTGCCGGGATCGCCGAGGCGCTCTGGGTGCCGGCTGGAATGCTCGACGGCGTCGGCGACACCAGCACCATGTCGACTCCCGCGGTCGCGTCGCTCGATGGCGAGACGGCGCCCTCAACGCCGCCGGCCGGCCGGGTCCCGCCGCCGAGCACCAAGGCGAGCAAAGCGACGGCGAGAACCAGCGTGCCGGCGGCGACCGGCGCTCGCCGATCCGGTCTTGCAGCTGCCGCGACGACCGCGACCGGGACCCGCGAGCGCGCCGCGATGCTCGCCACGGGAGCGACTGCGAACGGGATCCCGCACATCGGGCATCCGCCAGGCGGCTTCGCCCAGCACCACCGGCACGCGTAGCCCTGGCACGACGGGCAATGGCACAGACCGACGCCAGGACCCATCGCGGCCGGGTCGACGCGCCGGCCACAATGCTGGCAGACGGGTTCCGGGGGCGCGCCCGGCGCGGGCGGGGCACCGGAGATGCTGGCACTCATAAGGTCCCTCAGTCTGACACGGCCACTCGGCGCGGGCATCCGCGGACCGCTGGTTCCGGCCTCATTCCGGCGGCGAGGCATCGCCATGGACGCGAATGCCGTGCGCTCACGAGTCGAGATCGGGTTGCTCGATGCTGTTGGCGCCGAGCATCGTCCCGACGTGGCCGCGGTGTTCGTCCGCCGTGCATGACAGGCTGCGTGAGGAACGTCGCCGGCCAGCAGCCGACAGGTCCGCGATCGCCTGCAGCGCACGAGGTCCGGGCGCTCCGGGCGCTCGCGGCGCACGGGCAGCTCCTCGCGCTTCCGGCCGATGAGCCGCCAGTGCCGTACACGCGGCTGACGAGAGGTCGAACTCTCGGGTGGCTGGGCGCGGAGGAAGTCGAGCAATCCCCGGTTCGCCCAGGTGTTGTACTCGAGGATCGGCCCGAGATAGGTCTCCATGCGGGCCAGTGCGTTGGCCCCGCCATGGCGGCTCGGGTATCGTGGCCCGGACATGCGCAGGACATCGGACGTCGTCATCGCCGGTGCCGGGATCGCCGGGGTCGCGACGGCCTGGCAGCTTGCGACCCGCCTGGGAACGACATCGACCGTCCTGGTCGACCCAAGGCCGCCGCTCTCGCTGACAAGCGACCGGCCCGGGGCCAACTACCGCAATTGGTGGCCGCAACCGTCGATGGTCGCACTTGCCGACCGCAGCATCGCGCTCACGGATGACCTGCTCGCGTCGGGTGCGATGTTCGCGATGAACCGCCGCGGCTATCTCTACGTGACCGCCGATCTCGGCACGGCCGCCTCGCTGCCGTCCGTGGTCGATCGGCACGTCGCGGCCGGCGTCGCACCCGACGACGTCGAATTGCTCGACGCGAACGACATCGCGAGCCGCTATCCGCATCTGGCGTCGAATCTCCAGGCCGCCATCCACGCTCGACACGCCGGAAGCCTCGATACGGTCGGTCTGGGGCGCGCGCTGCTCGCGGTCGCCAAGAGTGGTGGCGTCAAGGTCATCCAGGGCGAGGTCGTCGCAACCGCGGTCGTCCGGAATCGTGTTTTGGGCGTCACGGTTTCGACGCCCGGCGGGACCCTGGAGATCGCCACGGAACGGTTCGTTAACGCGGCCGGACCGTTCGCCCGCGAGGTTGCGCGCCGGCTCGGTTCGGACCTGGCCCTTGAAACGGTTCTGCGCCAGAAGGTCCTGATCCGCGACCGTCGCGGGATCGTGCCGAGGGATGCGCCGTTCACCATCGGCCTGGATCGAACGGGCGACCTGCCGGGCGGGGTCCACATCAAGCCGGACGGCGGGCCGGCGAGCGATTCGATCAAGCTTGGTTGGGCCTGGGATCAGACGCCGAGCGAGCCGGTTGCGGACCCGCCATGTCCGCCCGAGTTCCCGGCCCAGGTCCTGGCGCGTGCGGCCACGCTCGTGCCCGGACTGGCCGCATCTATCGCTCAACCGCCCGTGATCGTCGAGCATGACGGTGGCTTCTATGCGAGAAGCGCAGACGGCTTGCCGATGATCGGTCCGCACGGTGTCGACGGTGCCTACCTGATCGGAGGCCTCGCAGGGTTTGGTTCGATGATGGCCTGCTCCGCCGGCGAGCTCACCGCCGCGTGGGTCCTCGACGCAACCCTGCCAAGGCTCGCCGGTTCGTTCGATCCGCGTCGTTTTGGTGAACCGGGGCGGCCCGTCGAGCGCGCGATCGGCGTGCCACCGGCCGGCGAACTCTAGTCCTGATGTCCGGCAGCAACCATCGGGATGATCGGCCTGACCATCTCGCGCGAGCCGAGGCGGCCGTGGAGCAGGACGAGAGGACGACCGGTGCCGTACGTCGGGTAGTGGAGCCGGATCCCGTTGACCTCGGGTATTCACCGGTTCCCTGTACCGGACGCGTCCATTCCGTGGACGACACGGTCGCTACATCTCCATCCGGGCCATGAGCTGGAAGTAGTTGTCGTCCGGGTCGGCGAAGGTCGCGATGGCCGAACCCTCTTGCCCTTCCATGCCGTACGGTTCGGCGATGACGGTTGCACCGGCGGCCTTGAACCGATCGAAGTCGCCCTTGACGTCCTCGGACTCGATGTTCCAGATGATCCGGCCGGGGGAGGCGTTCTTGCCCTTGACGTCCGAATGCGGTCCGACGGTGACGAAACCGGAGCCGATCTGCCAGCCGGTGTACCCGCTGTCCGAGAAGGCCGGCGCGCCCAGCACGCGGGTGTAGTACTCGACCAGGCGCTCGGCGTTCTCGGTCCCGATGAGGATGCTGTTGAGGTTCATCACTGCCTCCAGGGGCGTCGTTAGTGCGTGGAGCTTCAGGGTACCCCGGTGCGGTCAGCGCGGCACCCGATACGTCAGGTGCGTTGCGAGCGGCGACTGTAATGTCCGAAGATGCTCGAGATTGATCGACCGATCGAAGCCGTCGAATAGTCGCTTCCCACCACCGAGGACGACCGGCGCGATCGAGATCGTCAGCTCGTCGACATAGTCGGCCGCCAGCGCCTGGCGGATGACGTCCGCGCCGCCCATGATCTCGACATCCTTGACGACGGCCGCGTCGCGGGCCCGCCCGATCGCCTCGTCCAGATCGCGCACGAATTCGAACCCCGCATCGTGCGGCGCATCGTCCGGGTGGTTGGTGAGGATGAAGAAGGGGACCGGCCAGGGATTCGT
>JBDTNS010000075.1:0-8624 GCA_039933675.1 Chloroflexota bacterium | reverse complement strand
TCGCCCCACAGGCAGATGACGTCGCCGGGACGGCCTGCGCCGGCCAGCGCGCGGCCGAGGGCGGTCGTCGCACCGGGATCCGGGCTCGTGAGGCGGCGTTCGTGCTGGGTGGCGGCGGGCATCGTTGGCCGAGCGTAGCCGAAGACCGAATGGTCCGCCCGGTCAGACGAAGCGCTCGAGGTCGCCGATCGGGACGGCGGCCGTCGTGCCGTCAGGAAGATGGACGAGCCCGGCTTCGAGGTGGACGCCACCGGTGAACCGGCGCGGGCCGATCGCCCGGATGAACCGGCCCTCGCGACCGGCGAGCGAGCCCGAGCGGATGCGGACGAGATCGATCGGCGGATCCGGGATGACGAGCTGCGGCAGGTCGAAGACGAGCATCGGCGGGTCGGTGACGATCGCGACCTCGTGACCGGACAGTGCGCCGAGCACCGCCTGGACGGCGCCGGCGAGGGGCCGCCGCGTCGCCCCGTCGAGGACGAGCACCGCGAACGTGGGGAGGCGGTGGAGGGCGGCGCGCTGGCGCGCCTCCGACGCGAGGAAGTCGCGCCGTTCCTTGCTCGACAGGCCGGCAACGACCACGCCGCGGACCCCCATCGCGCGGGCTCGTGTCAGCGTCTCCGCACCGACCCGCGAGCCGACGACGAGGATCGTCCCGGCCGAACCGACATCGAGCCCGCCCGACCGGAGCTCGCCGTCCGAACCGGCCTGGAGGCGGCCGCGGGTCGCGCTGCCGAGGGCGACGACGCCCCGGATCCCGCGTCCTGCTGCGCGGATCGTGATCCCGGTCCCCGGCCGGACCTCTCGGACGATCCCGGCGAACGGCGATTCGAGGGGATCGGCAATGTCCCCGGTTGCGACACGCCAGCGGCCGTGCCAGTCGAAGACGAGCTCCCCGCCGTCGCGACGCTCGTCACCGCGACGCGGCGTTCCGGCCCAGCGGCTCCCGGCGCGGGTTCCGTCCGCGATCGGGACGTCGAGCTCGTCGAGCCGCGCATCGCGCAGGCGTTCAGCGATCGGCGCCCCGACCACCACCGAATCGCCCGCCGCCACGAGCGCCCGATCGCCCGGCCGCAGGCCGAAGACGGCATCGACCGGCGAGCTTATGAGCTGGCGCGCGGGAACGAGCCGGACGTTGCTCTCGCTCACGCATTCCGCCCGCTGGCGACGGCGGCCTGCCACGACTCGAGGAGCTCCCCGCGCAGGTCGGCCCGATCAGGGAGGCGCAGCGGGACATCGCGCATGTCGACCACCAACCCGCCCAGCCCGCCGGTCACGTCGATGGCGAAATGGCGACCGCGCGTGCCGAGACGGACCGCGTCGCGGAACCTGAACTCGGCCACGGCCGATGTTCCGGGCGGGAGATCGATGAGCGCGAGTCCGCCGGGCATCAGGTCGAGGCGGGTCGACCCGTTCGCGCCATGGACGACGACGGAGCCGGCACTCCGGCCGCTGCGGAGTCCCGCCGGCGTGACGACCGTCCCGAGCGGCGCGAGGAGATCGTCGATCAGGTCGGCGATCATCGTCCGACGTTCGTCGGCGTCGGGGATCGACCCAAGCGGCGCGAGGATCCGGGCGTGGTCGAGGGCGAACTGCCCGGCGCCCGGGCGGCGCAGGACGTCCATCAGTGCGAGCGAGACCGAGGGCGCCGTTGCGACGGCCCAGGCTCCGCCGGTCGCGATGACGAGGTCGGCGGGCGCCCGCTCGGCCCACTCGGGGGTGGCGTCGGAAAGCCGTCCGAGGGCGGCCCGGGCGGCCGCCATCCGCAGCGTCACGCCGTCGCCGGTGGCGTCGGCCCACGGCGCGATCCGGAGCTCGCGCAGGCGGTCGCGAAGGCGATGCCGGTCGGCGCCCCAGGTCGACCACTGACCCACGCGGTCGACCGCCGCGTCATCGGGGTCGGCCGGTGCGAGCGCCGCGGCCGGAACGATGGCGAGATCGACGAGCGGCGTGATTCCACCCACGCTCGGTGCCGCCGCCGCGCGCGTCCCCGCGTTGAAACCGACCTCCACGACGTGGACGCGCCGGTCGAGGATCTCGGCGATGGCCATCGCCCCGGCCGCCAGCGAGCGACGGGCGTCATCGGGCGGGAATGCGAGCTCGATGAGCAAGTCCGCCAGCGGGCCGCCGGGCGTCCCGCGTTCCGCGGCCGGCCCGAGCATGACCTCGCCCATCCGCGTGGCGACATCGCCAAAGGCGCCCTGGTGCTCGGCCATCCCGCCGCCGAGGATCACGGTGAGATCCGGGCGACGCGTCGCAGCCGCCGCGACGAGCGCCGCCAGCTCGCCGAGGCCGCGCCGCTCGTCTGCGCCGGGCGGATCGCCGGCCCCGACCAGGACGCCCGTCACGCTCCGATCGAGGAGGAGCGTTGTCATCGCGAGCGGCTCGGTCGATTCGACGCTGGCCGGAACCACCCGCCAGCCGCTTCGTGATGCGGTCGCGACAAGCGGCGCGAGCGACCGTTCCGAGGCGGCGATGACCGCCAGGCGCCGGGGTGGTTGGCTGGCGACCTCGAGCCGCGGCAGGTCCGTGGCGGACCCCTGGCGAATGTCGAGGGCGGCGGCGAGGTCCGGGTCGGCGGTCACGACCCGGTCGCCGAGGACGGCGATGACCGCGTCGAGGTCCGCGCCGGCCGGCATCGACAGCGAGCCGATCAGGCGCCAGCGCCCACCAACCCGGCCGATCAGGGCGGCGGCGGTAGTCGCGGCGCCGATGTCGAGGGCGAGGAATGCCCGGGGTTCGCTCGTCACCGGTTCATGCTACCCGGGCTGGCGCCGTGCCGGTTCCGGAGGTCGCCGTCAGGCGTCCCAGGCGATCTCGTCGTCCGTCTCCTCGAGACGGGCGATCAAGAGCTCGATCCCGGTGTCGTCGGCGAGGATCTCGCTGGCGGACGCCAGGTCGCCCCCGAAGACGCCGCGCAGGACCGGATCGAAGAAGAGCATGGCGTTCGCGCCGAGCGCCCGGTACGGGCGACTGGCTTCGAGAAAGTGGACGGCAGGGCCAGTCAGACCGCGCAGCTGGATCTCGCGCGCGACCTGCTCCACGAGCTCGTCGCGCTGCTCCTCGGCGGCCTCGAACGGCGTGCTCACGACGGGCTGCTTTCGACGACGCTGGTTGCGCTATTGAGCGCGTCGCTGAAGGCTCGGTAGGCCGCGGTCCCGCGGAGAGCGAAGACGACGTGCGCGATGGTCGGGCTCGCCGCAAGCTCATCGCGAACGGTTTCGACCGTGATCCGCGCCGCCTCCTCGAGCGAGAAGCCGCCGACGCCCGTCCCGAGTGCCGGGAAGGCGATGCTCGTTGCGCCGATCTCGCGTGCCCGCGCCATCGCGCTGCGGACCGCCGCCTCGATGACGGGACCGCTCGTGCGCCGCTCGCGATCGAGCGAGACCGCGTGGATGACGGCCTTCGCCGCGAGCTTCCCGGCGGGCGTGACGATCGCCCCCCCGAGCGGAACGGGCGCCTGGCGGACTGCCGCGAACTCGATCGAATCGCCGCCCGCGCGCTTGAGCTCCCCGCCGACACCCGTCGACATCCAGAGCGACAGGTTGGCCGCGTTCACGATCGCATCGACCTCCAAATCGCAGATATCGCCATTCCACAGTTCGATGCGCGCCAACCTACGCCCTCGGCTCGGTGAGCGTCCGGAGGCCGACCGGTCCCGCCGCGGCATGGTACACCCGAGGCAACCGCCGAGCCATCGCGGTCACCACCTCCCAGCTGTTGGTGTTGCGCTCCTGCGCCAGGTCCGCCGCGGTGATCCGTTCCGTGCCGGCGGCGCCCAACAGGACGAATTCGTCGTCCTCGACGACCGGCGAGCCCGGGACGTCGGTGACGTCGGCGGTCAGCGCGTCCATCGAGACATTGCCGACCAGCGGCACGCGATGGCCGCGGACGATCGCGCTCGCCCGGTTGGCGAGGGCGCGAGACCAACCGTCGCCATACCCGAGCGGGAGGGTCGCGATCCGGCTCGGTCGCTCCGTGCGGAAGGTCGGGCCGTAGCCGATGCCCCAGCCCGCCGGGAGGTCCGCGACACGGACCGGGCGCGCGAGGAGGGACAAGACCGGGCGGAGCCCGGCGATCACGCCGGGCCGGACGCTCGCCGCGCCGATCTCGTCGGGGAGCAGGCCGTAGAGCGCCAGCCCCGGCCGGATCCCGTCGTAGGGCAGGACATCGCCGGTCAGCAGGCCGGCGCTCGCGGCCGCGTGGCGCGGGGGCAGCGGGATCCCGGCGGCCCGCAGCGCGGCGACGGTGCTGTCGAACCGGATGATCTGGGTCGCGGTGGTTGCTTCGTCCTCGACCGCCTGGAGATGGGTCCACACGCCGGTCAATACGACACCCGGTGCGGCCGCCACGAGCCGAGCCGCCTCGACGAGCTCAGCCTCGACCACGCCGCCGCGCCCGAGGCCGGTCTCCACCTCGAGCTCGACCGCAAGGGGTCGCGCCGGGTCGCAGGCGGCAGCCGCGCGCACGATCGCGGCCAGCGTCGCACCGGCACCGCCCGCCACGGCGATCCCCAGCCGCGCCGCGTCGGCGACCGCGGCCGGAGGCACCGGGTAGAGGACCAGGATCGGGGCGGTGACGCCGGCCGCTCGGAGCTCGAGCGCCTCGTCGAAGGCGGCCACGCACAGGCCGTCGACGCCGGCCGCCTGGAGCGCGAGGGCGATCGGGACTGCGCCGTGACCGTAGGCGTCGGCCTTGACGACCGGCCGGACCGGGACGCCGGGGCCGGCCAGGTCGCGCAGGAGCGTTAGATTGCCACGGAGCGCGTCGAGGTCGAGCTCGAGCCAGGCCATCCTCGGGAGCGCAGGCAGACCGGCGCCCGCGAGCCGTTCCTCGATCTGGCGGCGGCCGGGATCGGTCGTCACGCCGTGGCCGACCGGCTCAGGAACGGTCGCTCGGCGGCGGCGGCGCGTCCGGGGCTGCCGGAGCCGCGATCGTTGCCGTCGCCGACGCCGGCGCCGTCTCGCGGGCCGTGAACCCGAGACGGCCGCCCGCCGCCGCGCGCTCGGCGACGGCAACGAGGCGCTTGCGCGCGAGAGCGATGGCGTCCGGCAAGTCCGAGGCGAGCAACCCGGCGTCGCCGAACCGCTCGCGGATGGCGTCGCCCGCCAGCCCGTGGAGGTAGACCCCGAGCCGGGCCGCGGCGAATGGGGTAAGCCCCTGGGCGAGCAGCCCACCGATCGTTCCGGCGAGCACGTCCCCGGTCCCGCCCGTCGCCAGGGCCGGGTTTTCGAACGGCGCGAACGCCGCCGTACCGTCGGCGTCAGCGATGACCGTGCGCGCGCCCTTGAGCACGACAACCGAGCGCCAGCGCGTGGCAGCGTCGACGGCCGCCTTCAGACGGGCATCGTCGTCGCCTTCGAGATCGCCGTCGTCGGGCGGCTGGCCACCGCTCCCCGCGCGGAGGCGCGCGAACTCCCCGGCGTGGGGGGTCAGGACGGCGGGACGCCGCTCTCCCAGCCACCAGCCGTCCATCGTCGCCATCGAACGCAGGGCTTCAGCGTCGAGGACGATGGGGGCGGCGTCGATCTCGGGCGGCACCGCCAGCAGCGAGCGGACCAGCTCCGTCGTGGCCAGGCCCGGGCGAAGGCCGGGTCCGACCACGAGCGCATCGTGCTCGTGGTCGAGGATGCGGGCGATCGCCGGCTCCGGGTCGACCTCCTCGACGTCGTCTTCGGGAAGTGCCATCGTCGTCGCCTCCACGACCTTGGCGGCGAAGAGCGGCTGGAGTGATTCGGGGATGGCCAGCGTGACCAGCCCGACCCCACTCCGTCCCGCGGCCCGGCAGACGAGCAGGGCCGACCCGGCGTAGTCGAGCGAACCGGCGATGACCAGGATCTTCCCGAACGACCCCTTGTGGCCGCGGACGGGACGCTCCGGCAGAAGCCGTGCAACGAGCTGGTCGTCAAGCCGGGCCGCGCCGCCCGGAAATGGGCGTTCGACCACGCCCGCCCGCGGCTCGACCGTCGGCTCCCGGCGCCCGAACCCGACCGGCTGCCGCTCAGCCACGCGTCGGCTCCGTCGCCCGCCGAGGCGCGTCCGACGCCAGCGCCGCGGCGCCGCCGGCCTCGGCGGTCGTGCGCAGCCGCTCGATCCGGGCGAGGATCCGCCGTTCGCGCTCATCGAGCCGATCCTCGATGTCGGGCGGGAAGACGTACCGGCCGCCGACCGTCCGGACCCCGAACGCGATGGCGACCGCATAGTCCGATTCGTGGGTGATCGACACGGCGATCCGCCCCATTCCCAACTGCTCGGCGCGGCCGGCGGCGCGACCGTGGAGGCGGACGGCGGGCTGGCCGGTCGGCATCCGCTCGATCTCGATATCGCGCCAGCCGATCCCGCGGACACCGAGCCCGAGCACCTTCGATACGGCTTCCTTGGCCGCCCAGCGACCGGCCATCGTCTCGGGCCGGTCGCGCACGTAGCGCCGCTCGGCGTCGGTCAGGACCCGGTTCGAGAAGCGCGACCCGAAGCGATCGAGGGCCGTGCGAATCCGGTCGACCTTGATGATGTCGATGCCGAGCTCCGTCGTGCCGGGGGGGACCTCCATGGCCGCCCTACTCGACCGTGACCGACTTGGCCAGGTTGCGCGGCTGGTCGACATCGGTCCCCCGCGCAACCGCAATGTGATAGGCGAACAGCTGGAGCGGGATGATGGCGAGGACCGGGCTGAGCGCCTCGTGGGTATCGGGGACGCGGCAGATGTCGTCGGCGTAGTGCTCGATCGCGTCGTCGCCGTCGGTCGCCACGGCGATCACGCGAGCATCCCGCGCGCGACCCTCCATGACGTTGCTGATCAGCTTGTCGTAGACGCGCGATCGGGTCGCCACGGCCACCAGCGGGCATTCGGCGTCGAGCAGCGAGATCGGCCCGTGCTTGAGCTCGCCGGCCGCGTAGCCCTCGGCGTGGACGTAGCTGACCTCCTTGAGCTTGAGCGCGCCCTCGAGCGCGACCGGGTACGTCCAGCCGCGCCCGACGAACATGAAGCCACGCGAATTGACGTAGCGGCGGGCGAGGTCGGGGGTCGTGATCGCGGCGGCCTCGAGCGCGCGCGCCGCCGCCGCCGGGAGTGCCCGGAGCGCCGTGCCGAGGGCGAGCTCCTCGAGCTCGGGGAGCGTGCCGCGGACCTTGGCGATCGCCGCGGCGAGAATGACGAGCGTCGTGACCTGCGTCACGAACGTTTTCGAGGCGGCAACGGCGATCTCGGGGCCGGCCTGCAGGAAGAGGACGGCATCGGCCTCGCGCGTGATGGCCGAACCAACCGTATTGGTGACGGCGATGATCGGACAGCCGCGCTCGCGGGCGAGACGGGTCGGGGCGATCGTGTCGGCGGTCTCGCCCGACTGCGTCACGGCGATGACGAGCGTCTGCTCGTCGAGTGGCGGCGGGCTGTAACGAAACTCGGAACCGATGTTCGCGCGCGCCGGGATCCCGGTCCAGTCCTGGATTGCGGCCGCGCCGATCATCGCGGCGTAGTGGGCGCTGCCGCACGCGATCAGCTCGACGCGGGTGACCGTCCGGAGGATCTCCTCCAGCCCGGCAATCTCCTCGACCGCGATCCGGCCCGCCCGGTTGACCCGTCCTGTGATCGACTGGCTGAGGGCTTCGGGCTGCTCGTGGATCTCCTTGAGCATGAAGTGCTCGTAGCCGCCCTTCTCGGCGGCTTCGGGCGACCAGTCGATCGTCGTGACCGGACGCTCCAGCGGCGCACCGGCGACATCCGTGATGGTCACGCCCCACGGATGGATATCGGCGACGTCGCCGTCCTCGAGGAAGATGATCCGGTCGGTATGGGCGAGGATCGCCGCGACGTCCGAGGCGAGGAAGCTCTCGCCTTCGCCAAGCCCGACGACGAGCGGGACATCCTTGCGCGCCCCGACCAGCCGGTTGCCCTCGCCGACGTGCATGACGACGAGCGCGTACGCGCCCTCGAGCTGACGGAGCGTGGCGCGGACAGCCTCGGCGAGATCGCCGCTGTAGGCTTCCTCGACGAGGTGCGCGATCGCTTCGGTGTCGGTCTCCGAGGTCAGGGTGTGGCCGCGAGCCTCGAGCCCGTCGCGCAGCTCACGGAAGTTCTCGATGATCCCGTTGTGGATGACCGTGATCTGGCCGGTGCAATCGCGATGCGGGTGGGCGTTGAGGTCGTTCGGCCGGCCGTGGGTCGCCCAGCGGGTATGGGCGAGCCCGATCGCCGCGTGCGGGGTCCGGTCCGCGATCGCAGTCTGGAGGTTGACGAGCTTGCCGGCCCGCTTCTCGACGAACATCTCGCCCGCGTCGTCGACGAGTGCGATCCCGGCCGAGTCGTAGCCGCGGTACTCGAGGCGTTTGAGTCCTTCGATGAGGATCGGGCCCGCCTCGCGCGGTCCCGTGTAGCCGACGATGCCGCACATGCAGTGGGGTTCTCCGTGGCGTCGCGTGCCGGCCGCCGGTCCGTCATCCGGGCGAGGGCGGGGGCGCCGGCCTCAGTTTAGTCGCTCCTCGGCGAGCCTCGCGATTGCGTCGGCCAGCTCGGCGACGAGCGTCGCATCCGGCCCCTCGACCATGACCCGGAGGGCCGGCTCGGTACCGGAAGGACGGACGAGGACGCGCCCGCGTGAGCCCAGCCTCGCCTGGGCTTCGGCGAT
>JBDTNS010000074.1:0-8649 GCA_039933675.1 Chloroflexota bacterium | reverse complement strand
TTCCGAGTATCTCGCTGAGCCTCTTCCGATGATCACGGCTGGCTCACCCTGACACGATCCCCTCTTCGACAAGCGACGCTGCCAGCTCGGCCTTCAACACCTTATTCATCGCCGACCGGGGCAGGCGGTCGACGAAGTGGATCCGACGCGGCACCTTGTACTTCGCCAGCCGTTCTCCGCACCAGCGGACCAGTTCTTCAGGATCGATCGGTGGACGGGCGACCACGACCGCAAGACCGACCTCACCCCACCGTTCATCCGGGATCCCGAGCACGGCCACTTCGATGACCGCGGGGTGGTCCGCGAGGACCGACTCCACCTCCGCCGGGTACACGTTCTCGCCCCCGGAGATGTACATGTCCGTGAGCCGGTCGCGGATGCGGTAGAAGCCTTCGTCGTCGCGCTCGGCCACGTCGCCGGTATGTAGCCAGCCGCCGCGCATCGCCTCGGCGGTGGCGTGTGGATCCTGCCAGTAGCCGGCGAACACGTTGGGGCCTCGTACCAGAAGCTCGCCGGTGGCGGGCCCCTCCAGCAGCCAACCCGCGTCATCGCCGAGGGCAACCTCGACATGGGGATAGGCCTTGCCGGCGTAGCCGATCTTCGTCGTCAGGTACTCCGGCGGAAGACCGAGCACGTTGGGGGAGGCCTCGGTCAGGCCGTATCCCTGCACAAGCGCGACACCGCGCCTGGTCCATGCGCGGACCAGTCCCTCGGGCATCGGCGCGCCACCGACGACCGCCATCCGCAAGGACGAGAGGTCGGTCGCGCCGAAGTCGGGATGCTCGCCCATCGATCGATAGTTGGCCGGAACGCCCATCAACGTCGTGACTCGCTTCGACTCGATCATCGAGAGGGCACGCCCGGCGTCGAATGACGGCTCGAGGACGACCGTGGCGCCCTTCCACCACCCGAGCAGGGACTGTACGTTCCATCCACCGATGTGGAACTGGGGCAGCACCTGGAGCACGACGTCGAAGCTCGTCACGTCGAAGAGGTGGTCGACCGAAAGGTTCGTCCAGAAGCAGTTGGCGTGGGTCAGGACCGCGCCCTTCGGCCGACCGCTCGTGCCCGACGTGTAGCAGAGGAAGAGCGGGTCGTCGTCGACGACCTCGAAGGTGACGTCTCCATCAACGTCGAGCGGGGCCTCGATCTCGCGCACCGTCGGCCGGTTGGTCGCGATCGCCAGTGCCGCCTCAGACTGCGTCCTCCGCTGTCCGGAGACGACGAGCAGAGCCGCCCCGGAATGGTCGATCTGGTAGGCGAGCTCGGAAGCGGCCAGCCGCCAGTTCAGTGGAACCATCACCAGGCCTGCCTTGGCACAGGCGAACAGCAGCGTCACGTACTCGGGGCAGTTGTCGGCCAGCACCGCCACCCTCTCGCCGCGGGCGAGGCCTCGTCGCGTCAGCTCGGCGGCAAGCCGGGACGAGTCGCGGTCGAGCTGCCCGTAGCTGACGGCCCGGCCCGGGAAATCCACGGCCGTTCGAGCGGGAGTGAGACGTGCGCGATCGCGGATCCAGGTGTCGATCGTGTGGCTCGTGCTCACGCGAGGTGCCCGATGATCAGGTCGGCCACAGCGTGAGGATCCTCCCAGAAGACGAGGTGGCCGGCGCCGGGGATGAGTCGCAGGTCGGAACCGCGGATCGACTCGGCCAGCGCCAGCGAGTTGCGATAGTCGACGACTCGGTCTGCCGTGCCAGTGATGAGCAGGGTCGGGGCGGTGATGGAGGCGATCCGGGCATCACCCTCGTATGTCGTTCCGGCCGCCGCCTGGGCCGCCCATCCGGCGGGATCCTGGGGAGCCGCGACGCGGTGAGCGAGGATGCATTCGACCAGCTCGCGATCCGGTTCGGGACCGAGCGCGTTCTCGACGAAGCGGCGCAGTGCGACGTCGGGCGCCCAGTTCGCCGCCTCCGTGATGAGCTGGATTGTGGCAGCCGGCATCGGGTAGCCGCCGCGGGCGCCCGGCGTGGTGGAGATCAGGACCAGCCGGTTCACCCGGTCCGGCGCCTCCAACACAAGTTCCTGGGCGATCATCCCGCCGAGGGATGTGCCGACGACATGAGCGTGCTCGACGTCGGCCGCGTCGAGCACGGCGAGCGCATCGCCGGCCATCTCGCCTGCGGTGTAGGGCCCAGGGGGCACCGAGGACTCGCCGATCCCCCGGTTATCGAAGCTGATCACTCGGAAACGCTCGGCCAGCAGCGGGAGCAGGGGTTCCCACCCCCAGCGGCCGTAGCCGAGCCCATGGATCAGCAGCAAGGGTTCGCCAGCGCCGATCTCGTCCCACGCGATCGTGACGTTGCCATGGACTGTGATCATCGGCGACGATGAGAGTTTCTTGGGGCATCGGCAGGTTCACCCGTTCGATGCTGCCGCCATTCTCCCATTCGATTGACCCTATCTGACCCAAGACCTACGGACCCGTAGGGATGTCGATTGCCAATCGGAACCCGGTCGATGTGACCTCGACGCCCCGGCCAGTGACGGCGATGAAGTCCTCCTGCCCGGGCTTGACCAGCACCCGTTCCCCGACCATAAACCTGCGTCGATTGACACTCGCTGCCTCCGAGACTACGGGGCGGGATGACGGTGCGGTCGACGTTGGGAGGCCATCGTTGGGTCGACGCCATCGTAGGGCAACGACCCGTGATCCGGCGAGCCACCTGCCGGGTCGACCATCAAGGATCGACGAATCAGTCCCGGGCAAACGCCTCGTCGATCTCGGCGAACGGGACCCCGTCGGCGAGGCCCGCGAAGAGTGGCGGCTCGTCGGATCAACCATGCCATGCCGATGCTGGGCTCGGTGAAGAATCCATCGAGGGTGGCCATCCCGCCTGACCTCCAGGTGGCCTTCGACACAAAGACCGACCTGGGCGATAGGTGTATACGCAGGCATGGGATGTATACTCCATGGATGAAGCGACTACAGATCTACATCGAGGAGGAGTTGGACGACGCGTTGGCCTCCCGGGCGCGTCGCACGCATACGTCCAAGGCGGCCCTCATCCGCGACGCCGTCCGACGCTCGATCGGCGAGCCAGAGCCCACGGTCGATCCGTTCCGCGACTGGATCGGCGGCAGCGATGCTGAGCCCGCACCGATAGATGACGCCGTCTACGGCTCGTGAGGTTCGTCGACACCTCTTATTGGGTGGCGCTCCGGCTGCGGCGCGATGCCAACCACGGGGACGCGGTCCGCCTGTGGTTACCCGGCCAGGCGATCCTGACGACGAACCACGTCGTGGGCGAGACCTGGACGTTCCTGCGCCGTCGCGATGGGCACTCGCCCGCCGTCGCGTTCCTCGACGCGGTCGAGTCCGCGGACTGGCTGACGGTCGTGCAGGTCGACGAGGGGATCGAGCGCGAGGCGCGGGCCTGGCTGCGCCGCCACAATGAGCGGGTCTACTCGTTCGTCGATGCCACGAGCTTCGTCGTCATGCGACGAGAGCGCCTAGGAGAGGCACTGGCATACGACGGCGACTTCAGCGCGGCAGGCTTCGTCGAGGTTCGACCCTAGGCCCGAACGATCGCCAACACTACGCCGTCACACCACGCCGCTACCTGGGTCATACGCCGGCGCTCGACTCGCGGGTCAAGGGCGAGTCGTACAAGGCCGACCTCTACGAACAGGCGATCGGGCGGGCGTTCGAGCACGAGCACGTCGCGGTCTCGGCGACGTCCTGGGGGTGACGAGCAGCCGGAGCTGGTGGCGCAGGACGAGGAACTCGAGGTCCTTGGCCCCGTCGTCGTCGCCACTCCTGACGCTGAGACGTGGAACGTGCGCAGGACGAGGTACAGCAGAAACAGCATCGGCGCATCGTAGGGGCAGGCTGAGCTCGGAATCCGGGTGTTCGACCCCCAGGGGCCTTCATTTGAACCAGCTGCCGTCGACCGCGGTGGGCACGTCCCTGGCCGGACCGCACATCCAGGCGATGGACCCGGACAGCGTCGCAGCGCCTGTCGTGGCGCGGGGGGCGGGGTCGCTGCTCTTACCCATTGCGTTCGGGAGACCCGTGAACGTGACCTGCCCCTGACGCGCCGTCCCCTGGGCGTTGAGGACCCAGTCGCCGGTCTCGGGGTTGTTGGCGAACACCCGCCCCGCCGCGGGCGTCCCTTCGTTCACGTTCAACCACATGATGGGTGCGTGGATCGGGCCGCCTGAGAGCGGTGACTCCGCCCGCACAGTGAAGTCGAACCCGAGCGCTTCGGGGGCGATCGCGAAGGATCCAGCCGGCGACAACAAGGTGACGCCGATCCGCGTTCCGTCCACGTCGGAGTTGCACTCGATCGTGACATCGTCCGTGCCCGCCAGCGCGCCGCGGAGCTCGACGTGGGCGCGGCCCGCGCTCCAACCCGGCCGGATGGATGCTCGGCGCGACCCAGCCCCCGACAAACGTGGCGATGAGGAACAAGGCCGCCGAGATGGCCACGACACCCGATGTCCGTCCGCGACCGCGGGAAGCCAGGACGAGCGCCGAGAACGCAACGACGGCCGCGATCAGGCGCACGGCGAGAGCCCGAACGGCGTCGTTGTCGCTCAGCGTGTTGTAGTCCAGCCAACCGCCGGCGACCCCGCCGACGAGCGTGGCGAGGACGAAGATCACGACTCGGCGCAGCGTGAGCACGTCGCGCCTACCTGTCGAATCGGATGGGGGCGAAGCGGCCGTGTTGGTAGTCACCCACGCCGTTGCAGAGGATGACCCGGTCGTCGACTTTGGGTGCACCCTCCATGGCGATCTCCTGACTGAAGTCCGCCCCCGGCGCGACCCGTCCGAGGGTGTAGGGGGCGTCGTTCTCGTACGTCAGGTCCGGCCGTACATGGCCGGGACCGTCGCCATCGGCGATCACGACCTGGCCGTCCTTGACCGGCAGGGCGTCGGCGCTGAGGGAGGTCAGGACCAGAACGATGTCGCACGCCAAGGTCCCGCTGTTGTGCAGCTCGAACCGCACGTTCGAGCCGGCGTGATCCTTCTCCAGGATGATCCCGTCGTCCCGGATCTCTCCCTTGATGGGTGCTGGGTGACGGGCTTGGCCCCAAGGAAGAGCGCCTGCTGGTCAGCGAGGGCCCCGGCCACCTCCTGGGCGGTCACCATCGGCGCGCTGACAACCCGGGCTTCGGGTTGCTGGCGGTCCAGATACTCCATCGTCGAGGTCCATGTCAGCCACTCGTCCCAGACTTCACGCCGGTGATGACGAACGACGCCCGACACCCCTGGACCACCTCCGCCGGGGACGGCGAGGGAGATTCCGCGACCGAGACGACCCGACAGGTGAGGGCCGCGGGGTCGTCGAAGTGGCCGGTGACGAGAATGGTCCCGTCCGGAACGAGCTGCGCCCTGGCGGACGCTGCCGTCGGCGCCAGGTACGCTTCGATCATCTCCACGCCGACGGCCACGACCGACCCGCCACCGCGCGGAGTCGAGGGGGCTGCCGCCAACCCGACGCCCGGCCCCGGGTCGGACGCTGCCGTCGGCGGTGCCGCAAGGAATGCGGCCGGGGGACACCACAGCCAGGCCGGTTCGACCTTGCTCGGGATGCAATCCACGCTGACCGCTACTACGACCGCCCGGAAGGTGATCGTCGAGCCGCCGAAGCAGGAGAGTCGCTCATCGCGGCTCAGGGCAAGGATGGCCGCGAGTGGCGTCGGCGATCCCGGGCAGACGACCGCCGAGGAGCTCGAGGGGCCCGGAGTCGCCGTCTCGGGTGAGGCTGAAGGCGGGCTGATCGCAGCGCTCGGGGGCGGCTGGGAGACCGCAGGGGACGACGGCGAGGGGACATTTGCCCCAGAACAACCGAGCACCACGACGGACAAGATTGCGATCCCAATCCACAGGCTCGAACTCGGACGCATCGAGGCACCACCATTACGGTTACCAACGCTGCGTATGACGTCCGGCGCGGTCCCGTGTTACACCGCCCGGACCCGTGGCTGCGGCTCGAACTGCGAGTGAGGAGCTCGTCACCTGGCCCCTGCTCGAGCCCCCACGAGCCTTAACAGCTGGCCCGTCCGCCCACCTCACTCATGACGTTGGTATTCCAACCCGGGGGTATCGCCCAAGCGGACGAGTAGCGGTCGGCCCTGCTCCTCTCGCCCCGACCAGAACGACTCTCGGTTTTGAACCGGAAGTCGTCCCGCATCGTGGCCACCCACGGCCTCGACGCTCAAGAGAAGCGCCGGTCGTCCCGATACGCGCGAATCCCGCGCCCGCTTGGCGACCCGAAGCGGACAGCCGACCGCTCGACTGAGTGCTTCTTCGCGATCACTCACGATCTCGGCAGTGTCCTCGAGCCCGCGACATGCGCGTTCTCACGTACGAAGTGGACCGTCTGAACGACGTCTGTCATGTCCGGGCGAGGGGATAGCCTCGCCATCAACGACCTTCCGATCACCATGCGCCTCGCCGAGCCGCCGGCGCCCCTCGAGCTGGCCCGCAACGCGCGACGCGACGGCCCTTCTCCTGCCCCGCCGGCCGCGCCACGGATCGTGAGGTCGGGGTCGTCGCGGCGGTCCTCGTTGCCGGGTCGGAGAAGGCTGCCGCCCACCGCCTCGGCCTTAGAGCGGTGGCGACGGGTGCGGCGCGAAGCCGCCGGATCGTCGGGTAAGCGCCACGAGACGCCGGGCTCGACGACCACCTCGCGACGTGCCCGTCGTGCCGGTCGATGTCGATCGCCGCACAGGCTGTCAATGAGCCGATTAACCCATCGGCATGGCGAAAGGAAGGGGAATGGCAACACCGACGCACCGAGGCATTCTCGAACGGGCGGCCGATCGGACAACCAGCCATCCGGTGGCCGCCCCGATCGGCTGGGGCCTGGCGTCGGGACTACGCTTGGCGCGTACTTCATCGGCAGCTTCGACCCGGGCCATGTCGTCGCGCGAGCCGATGTCGCTGGGGCGGGTCGGATGCGGTCCGTCGGCGCGTTCCTCAGCGGAGCGCGCTCGGACCGGCGGCGATGACGACGCTGACCTCGACCGTATAGGCTGCCCCGCTCATGTCGTTGACGGACATGGCCAGCACCCACGTTCCGGGCGTGGCGGGGAGATATATCGACGCCAGCACGATCGCATCGACCGGCGCACTGGAGGCAAGCGGAACCTGAAACGTGAGGTCGTAGACCGTATCGCTCCCGGCGGCAAAGGCCGATGGTCCCGACGACGCGGCAGCACCCGCCACGAGACCACCGGCGACCCGGAGGCCGAACGCCGGATCCTCGATCTTGTCGCGTACATCCATGCGGACCTCTCGGATGGCGTGGACGGTCGCTCGCAGGCGCACGGATGCGACGATCGACCCGCTCATCGTCACCTCGACATCGTCGACCGCGAGACTCACCGGGGAGTCCGGACTCGAGAGCTGGTCGCAACTCCAGTCGAGCTCGCCCGACAGCTTTTTCGGCCAGCCGACAGGCGCCGGCATCTTGGTGTCAACCTCGAGCGCGGCACCCGCGAACACCGCGCGTCCGGACATCGCGGCCCACGCGATCTCAGGCAGTCGCACGGCACCACGCCAGAACGGCTGGGTCGTCCCCTCGGGGATGAACGCGCCGTCGATCCACAACTCGATGGCCGCCCGAATATTGCCGTCGGCCGGCGAATTCGTGAGCGAGACGGTCGCCCGCATCCTCGCCCCATGGAGCGTCCCGAGGTCAAGCCCGGTGATCGTGACCACGTCCCTTCCAAGCGGCGCCGATCCGCATGTCGAGGCTCCAGTGGCGTTGGCAGTGAATCCCGTCGCGCTTGTCAGCTTGAGTGTCGTCCGGGCCGGTCCGGAAAGGGTCTCCAATCGCTCGCTTGGCCCAACGGACGAGGACGGACGATACATCGCTTCTGGGCTGGACATGCCTGGATTCGGTGACGCCGCGACCGGTGTCGGGCTGGACGTGATCTCCGGAGCAATGCTCGACGGCGGAGTATCAGACGCAGCGGCCGCACACCCGGCGAGCGGAATGGCGAGACCCAGGATCAGTGCGCCGATCCATCCGAACCGCATGTCCGTTTCTCCTGTCCTTGTCTTGGCGACCCAATGGTCGACGGGACGTGCCTGTACGTTCAGAACGGGTTGCCCAGAGCCCCGCTGAGCGTCGCGACGCAGATGAACCAGACGACCGCGAGCACCGGCATGGCGCAGATGGTCAGGGCGATCAGGCCAGGTGCGCCGCGTACGCCCAAGGACCTGCCGGCGATCACGATCCCTACGGGTCCGAGAAGGACCAGTGAGATCACAGCGACCAGCCCCAACGTGCCAAGGAGCGCGTGGATCTGGTCGTACGGCGCGATCCCGTTCTGTACGAGGACGGCGAGGACCCAATATGAGATCGGCACAACGAGCGCGATGAATGCGCCGACCACTGTTCCCCGCTGGGACCTGCCCGTCATCGTGATCACCTCGGAAGTTCATTAATTTGCCGGAAGACGCGCGTCTTGCACCCGCGTTACAGGTGCGCTCGTTCGTTGGTCGCATGCGCCGTTCCATGTCCGCACGGCTTCGTGGGCCACGGAATGACTACCGACCACAGCCACCCTTCCGTGGCACTGGCGTGGGAGTCGGTGCGGGTGCTGGTTCCGACGTGGCGCCGAAGCTGGTCAGGTCGGAGGTCGCGCTCCTGAGCACTGGTCCGGTGGCGCTGGTGCTGATGCAGGAGCTGCTGC
>JBDTNS010000073.1:0-8675 GCA_039933675.1 Chloroflexota bacterium | reverse complement strand
CTGACCGGGATCCTCGGGCACGACCAGGTCGTCCGGAGCATGCCGAACACGCCGGCCCGTCTCGGCAAGGGGATGACCGTCTGGTACGCGACGCCGGAGACGACCGAAGTCCAGCGCGCGCAGGCCGCGGCGCTCCTCGGCGCACTCGGCCACCAGCTCGAAGTCGACGACGAGAAGATGGTCGCCATGGCGACCGCGGTCTCCGGCACAGGCCCGACCTACGTCTTCCTGGTGATGGAGGCGCTCATCGATGCAGCCGTTCACCTCGGCTTCCCACGGCACATCGCGCACGATCTGGTGATCGAGACCCTCGAAGGCTCGACGGTGTTCGCGAAGCAGTCGGGGATGCACCCGGCCGAGCTGCGCAACATGGTCACCTCGCCGGGCGGCACCTCCGCCGCGGCGCTGCACGAGCTGGAGTCGGGACGTCTGCGAACGGTCCTCTCCGAGGCGGTCTGGGCCGCCTACCGGCGGACCGTGGAGCTCGGGGATCAGCTCGAATCATCCGTCATTCCGCCGTCGGATCGACAGGCCGGGGGTCGATGACCCACATCGGTCGCCACCGCCGGCGATCCAGCGTTCCGTGCCGGACCATCGCCGCACCGCAGTCGGGGGGCCGCTGATGCCAACACCGCCGACCACGCCATCGACCAGTCTCACGATCGAGGCGATCGTCGCAGTCGACGCGCCGCGCGAGTTCCGTCTCCATCCGCGCGATCGGCTGGTCGCCTTCACGGCCGAGGCCGCCGGCGCGCGCCAGCTCTTCACGCTCTCGCTGCGCGGCGGCTATCCGGCCCAGATCACGGCCTCCGAGAAGGCCGTCTCGGACCCCCAGTGGGCGCCCGACGGACGGCGTCTCGCGTTCGTCCGCGACGAGGAGATCTGGGTCATCGAAGCCGACGGGTCGCGGCTGACACGCGTCGTCGGCAAGCCCGGCGGCGGCCGCGAGCCGCGCTGGTCGCCGGACGGCCTTCGCCTCGCCTACCTGTCGCGCGGCCGCGGCTGGACCCAGATCTGGCTCATCGATGCCCCGGTGCCACGCCGCGGACGGCCCGCCGCCGAGCCGAAACCGCCCCGCCCCATCGTCCTGACCGCGCCGGGGACCGATGTCGAATCGTTCGCGTGGGCGCCGGACGGCAAGCGCATCGCGGTGATGTCGGGCGGCCACGAGATCGACGACACGGCGCAGATCGCGATCGTCGACGTCGCGACGGGGGTGTCCAGGATCGTGGCGGGCCAGACGAGCATGGACGTGGGCGCCCACTGGCTTGCCGATGGGTCGCTCCTCTTCGTCTCCGACGCCGACGGCTGGTTCCAGGTCGTGCGCCTGACCGCGGATGGCCACGACCGGATCGTAATGACGGCCGGCGCGCGTGAACACGGCGAGCCGGGGGGTGGTACCGGCTACGACCCGCTCCCGTCCCCGGACGGCCGCCGCTTCGTCCACATCGAGGTGCGCGACGGCCTGCAGGACCTCCTCGTCGGCGAGCTCGATGGCGGCGCCGCCCCGAAGCGTGGACGTGGCCGGCCGCCCAAGGCGCCGCGGGTCGTCACGGCCGTCTCGGCCGGTGCACGGATCAACCCGTGGGACGGCGTCTGGCGCTCGGTCGGGTGGCTGGCGGATGGGGCGTGGCTGGCCGCGATCGGCGAGAGCGAGACCGCGCCACAGGATCTCTGGCTCCTGCCGGTCCCGGACGCCGCCCCGGCAGGCGCCCGGCCGCGCCAGGTCACCGATTCGATGCCGGCGATCCTGCGTGCCGCCCTCGCACCGACACGGGTCCCGACCGCCGAACGGATCGCGATCACCGCGCGCGATGGGTTACGTGTCGAGGGCACACTCTGGCGCCCACTCACCGCCACCGGGAAGCGTGGCGGCAAGCGCGTCCCGACGATCCTCTGTCCCCACGGCGGTCCGACCGGCCAGGCGTTCCGCAGCTTCCAGCCGTTCAAGCAGCTCCTCGTCGCCCAGGGCTTCGCGGTCCTCGATGTCGACTTCCGGGGCTCGACCGGTTACGGCCGCACGTTCCGTCTCGCCAACCACGGGGAGTGGGGACACGCCGACGTCCACGACGTCATCGACGGCGGACGCTGGGCGTCGAAGCAAGCGTGGTCGGACGGGCGACTCGCCATCTGGGGCGGGTCATACGGCGGATACGTCGTGCTGTGCGCCCTCGTCGAAGAGCCAGCGATGTGGTCGGCGGGCATCGATCTCTACGGCGACTCGGAGATCGCCGAGAGCTACCGTCATGGCGATCGGGCCGGACGCCTCGACCTGCACAAGATGATGGGGAGCCCCGACGACCCGGCCGACACGGCGCTCTACCGGCGCGGTTCGCCCGTCTATCGCGCGGAGCGGATCGAGGCGCCGCTGCTCATCCTCCACGGCCGCAAGGACAAGCGCGTCGTCCCGCTCATGACCGAGCGGATGGTCGAGGCGCTCGAGATCGAGGGCAAGCAGCACGAGGTCCACTGGTACGACGAGGAGGGGCACGGCTGGGAGCGCCGCGAGAACCGGCGCGACGCCTTCGAGCGGACGCTTGCCTTCCTCAAGACGCACGTCCTTGACGAGCCGCCGACCTGACGCTGCGCATCGCGAGGGCGATCGTCGCCGCCACGCCAACCCCGATGAGCACGTCGCCGATGCTGAAGACGTTGGCGAGCGGGAGCCATGTCGGGAGCGCGAAGAGGTCGGTGAGCGGCGCAAGGGTCGGGTGCTCGAGGACGACGCTGTTTGGATAGGCGACCCCGAACGCGCCGACCGCCACGAGCGCCTGCGGGTCGGCGGGCATCAGGCCGCCATTGGTCGCGATCGCCGCGAGGTTGCAGCCGGCGCCGGCGGCGATCAAGCAGACCCCGGGGATCGAGACGTTGCGAAGGACGGCGACGAAGACCGCCGCGGTCGACGCGACATAGAGGGCAGGCTCGGCGCCGTCGACGAGCCGCCCGATCGCGTCGGTGGAGATCGCGACCTGGACGAGCAGCCCGATGAGGATGACCGGGACCCACCGAAACCGAATTGCCGCCACGCCCTCGAGCCGGCCGCCCAGGAGAAACCCGGCGATGATGCCGATCGGAATGGCGTACAGGATGAACATTGGCCGTCAGCCGGCGTCGGGGCGGTCCGCGACCGACGCATCGAGCTGGTCGAGGTGCTCTTGGAGATGGCTCGCGACGAAGCGGGTCGCGATGTCGTTGACACGCAGGACCCCGAGCGTCGGGTGGAGCCCGGTCCGCTGCCGTTCCGCCTCACTGAAGCCGGGCCAGCTTTCCCGCCAGCGCTCGATCCCCGCGGTGACGGCGGTCACCAGCTCGTCGATCGGCTGGGTCCGGTCGCGCTCGATGACCGCGAGACGGTCGGCGTCGGTCGCGACGCGCCCGAATCGCTCGGGGCCATCGGCCATCCGTGCCACCCGCTCCGCCTGCCCGAGCCAGAAGCCGAGCATCTCCTCGAGGTGGGCCAGCGTCTCGGGCGGGCCCCACGAGGCTTCGGGCGCATGATCGAACCGCTCGGCGAGCGGCCACGGCCCGGCGGTGATGAGGCGCGGTCCCAGATCCGCGAACCGCGCGGCCGTGGCCGCCAGCCGCGTCTCGATATCGTCCGCACTCATGCCAGCCAGTGTCGCATGTCGGGCGTAGCATGGAAGGTCAAGACCACCGGCCGGACCGGGACTCCGGGACCGACCGCAGCGCCGACAAGCTCGGGAGACCGCGATGACACAGATCATCTCGCGCGGCGCCGCCAACCAGGCGGGCGCCCGTATCGATGCGGACGCCTACGCCAAGGCCGGCGACTTCCTGCCGCTCAAGGGCATCGACCACGTCGAGTTCTGGGTCGGCAATGCCCGCCAGGCAGCGGCGTACTACCGCGCGCTGTGGGGCTTCACTCCGGTCGCCTTCAGCGGCCTCGAAACGAAGGTCCGCGACCGGGCCAGCTACGTCATGGTCCAGAACGACATCCGGTTCGTGTTCACCGCGCCGCTGACGCCCGACGGCGAGATCGCCGAGCACGTCCGGGCACACGGCGACGGTGTTCATGACATCGCCTTCGCGGTCGACGACGTCGAGTCGGCGTGGCGCGAGACGACGACCCGCGGTGCGGTCTCGGCCCTTGTTCCGAGCGAGCTTGACGGCGGGGAGGACGGCACGCTGCGCAAGGCGTCGATTCACACCTACGGCGAGGTCCTCCACTCGTTCGTCGACCGGAACGACTACACGGGCGTCTTCGCGCCCGGCTACCGGAAGATGACATCGCGGGCGCCCGCCGCGGGCGGGCTGTCGCTGCTCGAGGTCGATCACTGCGTCGGCAACGTCGGGCTCGGCCAGATGGACGAGTTCGTGGACTTCTACCGCGACGTCCTCGGCTTCGCGCAGCTGATCCACTACGACGACAAGGTCATCCACACCGAGTTTTCGGCGCTCATGTCGAAGGTCATGACCAACGGCAACGGCCGGATCAAGTTCCCGATCAACGAGCCCGCGACCGGCAAGAAGAAGAGCCAGATCCAGGAGTACCTCGACTGGTACCACTCGCCTGGCTGCCAGCACATCGCCCTGCGGACCGACGACATCGTGACGACTGTCCGCCGCCTCCGCGACAACGGCGTCGAGTTTCTTGGCCTCCCGCACGAGTACTACGCCTCCCTGGCGGACCGCGTGGGCGACGTCGGCGTCCCGATCGACACCCTCGAGGAGCTTGGCATCGAGGCCGACCGCGACGAGGAGGGCTATCTCCTTCAGATCTTCACCCGCCCGGTCCAGGACCGGCCGACGTTCTTCTTCGAGATCATCGAACGGCACGGCTCACGCGGGTTCGGCGTCGGCAACTTCAAGGCGTTGTTCGAGGCCATCGAGCGCGAGCAGGAGAAGCGCGGCAACCTGTAGCCCGATCGAGATCGGGCGGCGGTAAGGGCTGCTGGTCATCAAACCCGCCTGACGGCGCAACCGGACGGCTACCCCGGCTCGCCCAATGCCAGCCGGGTTCGAACAGGGTTCGGCCGATGATCACGTCGTCGAGCGCGAAGATCTCGAGGCGGCCGTTCGGGAACGTCCGGACCTCGTCGGGCGCCTGGAGCGCCTTGGCCTGCAGTCTTGGCATCGCCGGATTGTCCCTCAAACAGGTGCGCCGCCGATAGACTTGATCCGTGAAGATCGCCCACGTCCGCGAACGGCATGCTCCCGTCGGCTCGCCGTGGCGTCTGGCGGCCGCCCTCGATCTAGGCGAAGCGCCGGCGCGCTGGCTCGATCTGGAGGTCGCGAGGCGTCGGGCGGTAGCGGCGCGCCCCGCGCGGGCTCACGATTCGGTGCTCCATCGGCAACCGGTCACGACAATCGACGATCTGCTCGCCCGCCGGCTGCGGGTCGAGACCCTGCACGACCTCCTCGATGGCTTCGAGCCGCGTGCAGCCGACGACGATGATGCCGCCGTCCTGGTCGATCGCGATCTCGACTTCGGGCCGCCGATCCTGCGGCCACCATCACTGCGCGACTTCTATGCCTTCGAGGGCCACGTCCGGACGATGTGGGAGCGCCGCGGCGGGGAGGTGCCGGAGGCCTGGTACCGCCTCCCGGTCTTCTACTTCAGCAACGTCTCGGAGATCCGCGGGCCTGGCGAGCCGGTCTGGTCGCCGGCCGCGTCGCACGAGCTCGACTACGAGCTGGAGGTCGCGGCCCTCATCGACACGCCGGCCGCCGACCTCCCCGCGGAACGAGCCGAGGAGGCGATCGGCGGCTACACGATCTTCAACGACTGGTCGGCGCGCGACCTCCAGCGCGACGAGACGGCGGTCCGGCTCGGACCGGCCAAGGGCAAGGACTTCGCGAGCTCGTTCGGACCGTACCTCGTGACGCCGGACGAGTTGGCGGCCGTTCGCAGGGGCACCGGCTACGACCTCGCGATGACCGCCGAGGTCAACGGAGTCGTGACGAGCCGCGGCCGCTGGTCCGACGCCCAGTTCTCGTTCGGGGAGATGCTGGCGCGGGCCTCCGCGGACGTGCGCCTGCGGCCGGGCGATCTGATTGGCAGCGGGACGGTCGGGACCGGCTGCCTGCTCGAGGTCCGCGATGCGACCCTGGGTCGCTACCTGGAGCCCGGTGACGAGGTCGTGCTCCGCATCGAGCGGCTCGGCTCCCTGCGGACACCGATCGTCGCGAGATCGGGCGCATAGGGCGCGAGAACGAAGATCGAACCATCCGCCGGCTGGCCGACTCAACGGGGGTGAGCGTCCAGGTCGGACGCATCGAGCTAGGAGGACGGGTGCAACGAGCCCTCGTGGACCTGGCCCGTCGGGGCGATGAGGAAGCGTTCGCCGATCTCGCACGTGCGGTCGGCGATCGGCTGATGGCGATCGCGTTCCGGATCCTGCGCGATCTCCCTCGGGCCGAGGACGCGGTCCAGCAGACCTTGGTCACGGCTTGGCGCCAGCTGCCTGCGTTGCGCGACGACGACCGGTTCGACGCCTGGCTTCGGCGGATCCTGGTCCACGCGTGCTACGCGGAGGCTCGGCGACGTCGCACCTGGGCAGCCAACGTCCGGGTCCTGCCGACCGACGGGCCGGCCGGACGCGACGACCTCGCGAGCGTCATCGAACGCGATCGCCTGGAACGTGCCTTCCGGCGCCTGTCGCCGGAGCAGAGCGCGATCTTCGTGCTGCATCACCACGTGGGCCTGACCCTGCGGAGATCGCCGAAGAGCTCGGCGTCCCCCTGGGCACGGTCAAGTCCCGCCTGCACTACGCCACCGATGCCCTCCGGGCGGCGCTCGATGCCGATGCCCGGACCGCGACCACGACGGAGCGCCTGGCATGACCACGGACAACGACTTCGACCGGATTGCTGCGGCCTGGCTGGCCGACCTCCCAGACGAGCTCTCGGTCCGGGTCCTCGACGCCGTGGTCGACCAGGTCCACCTGACACGACAGCGGCGCGCCATGGGCAGCCGGAACGGAGCTCCTGGACGACGACCCGACGCTCGACACAATCGGGACGAACGAGGCGCGATTGGCGGGCGCCTCGTTCGTCCTGGCCGCCGGCCAGACCTCCGATGCCTGGCTCGGCGGCCACACGGGGTACGTCGATGAGGACGGTAGCAGCTGTTCGAAGCGCTCCTGGCGAGAGTCACCTTTGACCCGACGTCGGCCAAGCCCTGACACTTTTGCGCGATGGATCTGCGCACGACCGCCCACATCGTCATCGAGCCCATGACCGGCGCGCATCGATCCGCGGTGCTGCGCATTTACGGGGAGGGGATCGCGACCGGCGACGCGACGCTCGCGCACGAAGTGCCCGACTGGGACACGTTCGACCGCGGGCATGTCCCGATATGCCGGTTCGTCGCCCGTGACGGGCCGATCGGCCCAGTCATCGGCTGGAGCGCACTTGGTGCCTACTCGTCGCGGGCGGTCTACGGGGGCGTGGCCTGGGAGAGCATCTACGTCGGCGCCGGCGCGCGCAGTCGAGGCGTCGGGCGCGCCCTGCTCGATGTCCTCATCCCGGCGACCGAGGTGGTCGGCTACTGGACGCTCATGGCCGGGATCCTCGTCGAGAACGTCGCCAGCCTGGCCCTCCACGACCGCGTCGGGTTTCGCCGCGTCGGCGTCCAGGAACGAGTCGGTCAGGACGCGGGGGGGCGTTGGCGCGATGTCGTCCTCCTCGAACGGCGGAGCGCCACTGTCGGCCGCTGAGGACCGCGGACCTTGGGACAGCGACCGGCCGAAGCACGACGGCATCGATCGTGGCGTCGCGGGCGCGCACCTCGAGCGCCCGGCGCTCCGAAGCACGGCCCGGAACGGTCTCACTCGGGGACGGGCTCCGACAGGGCGCGACGCAACGCCGGGACCACTAGAATCGGAAGTCACGCACGGAGATCGCCGACCGATGTTCTACGCCGCTCGTGGCAACATCCCGCCCAAGCGCCACACCCAGCATCGCGCGCCCGATGGCGCGCTCTACGCCGAGGAGCTGTTCGGGGTCGAGGGCTTCACCGGCCGGAATTCGCTGCTCTACCACGTCACGCCGCCGACGCGGACGTATCAGATCGAGGCGGTCGGCGAGATCCGGATCGAGGAAGCCGACGACGGCTACCACCACCATCGGCTGATCGACGCCGCCGGGGTCGAACCGCACGGCGACGCCGTGACCGGCCGGATCCCGCTCTTCTTCAACAGCGACATCGTGATGGGTGTCGTGCGACCGGCCGAGGCGATGCCGGAGACGCTCTTCTATCGCAACGGCGAGGCCGATGAGCTCCTCTACGTCCATGAGGGCTCGGGCCTGCTCGACACCGTCTTCGGGCCGCTCCGCTACGGACCCGGCGACTACCTCGTCCTGCCGATCGGGACGACCTGGCGGCTGGTCCCGGACGCCGAGAGCCCCCAGCGGATGCTCTACCTCGAATGCCCGTCAGAGATCGAGTCGCCGAAGCGCTACCGCAACGACTACGGCCAGCTCCTCGAACACTCGCCCTATTCGCAGCGTGACATCCGGATCCCGGACGAGGTCGCCGCCCGGACCGACGAGGGCGACTTCACGATCCACGTCAAGATGCGAAACCGGCTTACCGCGTACCACTACAGCCACCACCCGTTCGACGTCGTCGGCTGGGACGGCTACCTCTGGCCGTTCGCGTTCAACATCTCCGACTTCGAGCCGATCACCGGGCGCGTCCACCAGCCGCCGCC
>JBDTNS010000072.1:0-8889 GCA_039933675.1 Chloroflexota bacterium | reverse complement strand
AGGCCTCGCGACGCGCCGCGGTCGGTGGCTGGCTCACGCTCGTCGCCTACATGTGCATCCTCTTCGCACTGAGCGTCGCGCCATTGTCGGGCGTCGCGCCGCTGCGCGAGTCGGCGACGGTCTTCGCCGCGGCCTGGGGCTCGGTCCGGATGGGCGAGGCGAGCGACCGTTCCGAGGCCGTCCGCCGCGTCGGAGCCTCGGCGCTGATCGTCGGCGGCGCATTGCTCCTCGCGTTCGGGAGTTGAGCTCGGCCGTCCGGCCGTCCGGCCGTCCGGCCATCCCGTCCGGCGCCGCCCCGCGCTATGCCGCCCTGGGCTACGCCGCCTCTGCCGGTGGCATGCGCCCGTAGAGGCGGCGCCGCCCGAACCGGCTGTTGACGAGTCCAACCCCCGCGATCACGAGCGCCGTCCCGACGATCAGCCGGCCATCGACCGGCTCCTGGAGCACGAGGTAGCCCAGCACGATCCCGACGATCGGCAGCAGGTACGCGACGAGCGTCGTACGCGTCGCGCCCCAGTGCTGGAAGAGCCGGAAGACGAAGAGGTAGGCAACGCCGGAACCGAGCAGCCCGAGCCACAGGATCGAGAACATTGCCTGCCCGTCCGGGTGCGCCGTCCATGGGTGCTCGAACACGAGCGCGACGACACCGGTGATGATCGCGGCGAAGCTCACCTGGAAGGCGGCCGGAATCATCGGCGCGAGCCCGCGGACATTGCGCCGGGCATAGACCGCGCCGCACGCATAGCTGACGGCCGCCCCGAGGAGGGCGAGCTCGCCGGTGAGTGACGATCCCTCCGCGGTCAGCCCCCGGCTTGTCACGATGACGACCCCGACGAACCCGACGATCAGCCCGACCAAACCGTTGACCCGCAGCGGCTCGTCGTGCAGGAAGAGCGCCGATAGGACGATGGCGAAGAGCGGAACCGGCGAAGTGAGGATCGCAGCCAGCGACGACGCGACCGACTGCTCGGCCCAGGTGATCAACAGAAACGGGATCGTGATGTTGATGATCGCCATGACGATCAGGTGGCCATAGATCCGGCGCTCGCGCGGGATCGGCTGACCGGCAATCCGGACGACGGTCCAGATGAGGAGCGCGCCGATCGTCAGCCGAAGCGCGACGAGCGTGAACGTCCCAAAGTCGTCGACCGCAAGCTTGATGAACAGGTAACTCGAGCCCCAGATGAAGCCGAGCGCGAAGAAGACCAGCCAATCGATCCGGTTCGTGCGTCGCATCATCGGCGGATGATATCCGTCATTGGCCTACGCGGATAGGCCAAATGTTCGGCGTCCGCCGGGGCGCGGCGCCGCCAAAGCGCCTCTCGCCGGAGCCGCCAAAAGACACCTCTCGCCGGAGCCGCCAAAAGACACCTCTCCAAATCTGATGACCCTCGGCTGCATCAAGGCGGCGGCGCAGGGCGGCGCGATGCCCCCGCTACTCGGACGACGCGAGCTACCGCAACTCGGGCGACGCGAGCCACCGCAACTCGGGCGACGCGAGCCCCGGCTACCCGGGTGCGCGAACCCCGCCCGCCGTCTCGACTGCCCGACGAAGGCCGCCCTGCGTCTCGCGTGATGCAGCCGAGGGTCATCGCAAATGCAGCGTCGTTTTGGCTGGCGGTCATGCCCTCAGAACCACCGATGGCCACGATCCGTTGCGTCGCCTGCCCTACCGCCAGCGCGTCAGGATCGCCTCCCGATCAAACAATGCGACCCCGATCCGCAGCCCAACCAGGCTGACCGCCAGCACCACACCCGCAAAGACCAAAAACCCCACGGCCCCGACCAGCACCGTGCCGGTCGCCTGGAGCAGCGTCACCGCGATGATCGGCACGATGACAATCCCGCCGATCTGCTGGGCCACCCGCGGGTCGTTGACGCGCGAGCTCACGATCACCCCCGCCACGACCGACGACAGCCCGACCGCAGGCCCAAGGACGAAGACCCCAACGAGCCAGCTCGCATCCGAGACGACCCCAAACAGATGCGGTCCGTAAACGACCGATGCGAGCGCGACGAAGACGACGTACGTCACCCAGCCCGCCAGCACCCCGGGCACCAGGGCAGCGATCGCCTTGCCCGTGAGCAGCTCGACGGTCCGGATCGGCGTCGCGAGGACCGGTTCGAGCGTCCGCGCCTGCTTCTCGCCGATGATCGAGAAGGTCGCGATCGAGAGCGGGATGTACGCGGGCATCAGGAGGAAGAAGACGAGGAACTGCTGGACGGCGAAGGCGCCTGCCAGCTCGGAGGAGCTGAAGCCTCCCCACTCGGGCCGCTGTGCCAGCACGGAAATTGCCAGCTGCGCAGGCAGGGCTCGCTCGCCGACCGCACCCGCGAGCGCCAATGGCGCGATCGTCAGGATCATCGGCGGGATGAGGATCGTCGACATCAGCAGTCGATTGCGGATGGTTTCAGCGAACTCGCGTCGCAGAATCGTGGCCAGGATCCAGCTCCGCATCAGGCGCCCTCGTCGCGATCGGGCTTGACGCCCATGACCTCGAAATAGACCTGCTCGAGCGTCCGCACTCGTTCGCGGACCTCGACGATCTCGGCACCGGCTGCCACGAGCGCCCGGACGAGCGCCGGCGTGATCTCGGACGGCCGCGCTGCCCCGACCAACAGCCGCCGATCGGCGTTCTCCACCGTCAGCACGCCACTGACGCTCCGCGCCACGCCGACCAGGGCCTCGCTCGGCGGGGTCGTCAGCGTGACCTCGACGCGATGCCCGCCGAGCGACTCGCGCAGGCCCCGCGGCGAATCGATTCGCAACAGCCCTCCCCGGACGAACGCCACGCGATCGCACAGCCGATCGGCCTCATCGAGGTTGTGCGTCGCGAGGATGATCGTCCGACCGGATCGGCGCATCGCCTCGATCGCCTCGCGGACGATGTAGGCGGCCTCCAGGTCCAGTGCGGCCGTGGGTTCGTCGAGAAAGACGACCGCCGGTTCGTGGAGCAGCGCCCGGGCAATCGCGAGCTTCTGCTTCATCCCCTTGCTGAAGTTGCCGGCCACGTCGTCGCGCCGCTCCCAGAGCGAGAAAAGGCGCAGATAGCGCTCGATCCGCGTCGCACGCGTCTCGGAATCGAGCCCGTAGAGCCGCCCGAAGAACTCGAGGTTGGCCGTCGCCGACAGCTTGTCGTAGAGCCCTGGCGTCTCGGTCAGGAGCCCGACCCGGGCGCGGACCTCCTCGGGATGCTCGGTGACGTCAAGACCGTCGACCGTCGCCCGGCCCTCACTCGGCGCGATGAGCGCGGTCAGGACGCGGACCGTCGTCGTCTTGCCCGCGCCGTTGGGACCGAGCAGCCCGAGGACCTCGCCGCGGAGCACTTCGAGGTCCATCCCGCGGATCGCCCAGAGCGTCCCGAACCGGCGCCCCAGACCGGTCGCCCGGAGCATGACGGGGTCGGTCGTGGCAGTCATCCCGTCCAGTGTGACGTTCTGTCACGAGGCTGGCACGCGGGTCGCAATCGGCATCTAGCCGTCGATCGATACCCGTGGGATGATGTCCGATACCGGGGCTTCGCGATTGGAGTGGTTCCAATGTCAAAACTGCCGCGGCTGGATCGTCTCACTCTCCGATTGCTCTTGAGTCAGGCTGCGGACGTCGGAACCTTCGTCTGGTTCTACGTTTTCGTCGGCTCGACGGTCCACGCGGAGCGAAACCCGATCATCCTCGGGCTGATGGCACTGGGCGGGCTCGCCGCGGTCGGTATCTTCAAGCTGGGCGTCACCTTGTTCGTGATCTATCGATATCGACGAGCGCCCCAGACGCAGCGTCCGTGGTTCATCACGGCACGGACGATCGCCATCTCCGCGGCGACGGCATCCGGGATCGTCGGCGCCGGCTTTAACCTCGGCGCCATCATCGGGTCGCGCTGGATTTCGTAGACCGGCTTGACGACGGGCGGGCCGCCCGAGTGAGTCCCGACGGGTAGCATACGAACCTCACAGCGGAGGGACGATGCGGACCTGGGGCGGGCGGTTCACCGGAGAGACGGACGCGCGCGTGGCGGATTTCACACGCTCGATCCAGATCGACGCGGCCCTCGCGCCCGACGACATCGCGGGTTCGATCGCGCACGTCCGGGGGCTTGGACGCGCCGGCATCCTCGACGAACGCGAGGTTGAGACGCTGGTTGAGGGCCTGGTCGGGCTGGCCGGGGAGGTCGCTGCGGGCCGGCTGGCCTGGGATCCGACGCTCGAAGACGTCCACATGAACCTCGAGGCGGCCCTCGCCGAGCGGATCGGCCCGCTGGCCGGCCGGCTCCATACCGGGCGATCGCGCAACGACCAGCTCGCCACGGATCTTCGGTTGTGGACGCGGCGGGCGATCGATGACCTGGATGCGGCGCTCCTCGATTTCGAACGCGCCCTCGTCGACCTTGCCGAGCGCAAGGGGAGTGCCGTCCTGCCCGGGACGACCCACATCCAGCCGGCCCAACCCGTGCTGTTCACCCATCATCTCCTCGCGTATGTCGAGATGGCCGAGCGCGACCGCGGACGGTTGGCCGACGCGCGGGCCCGGCTCAACGTCTCGCCCCTGGGTTCGGGCGCACTTGCCGGCGCGGGCTACCCGCTCGATCGGGAGACGACGGCGGCGGAGCTCGGGTTCGATGGCGTCACCGCGAACTCGCTCGACGCCGTTTCCGACCGCGATTTCGCGGTCGAGGTCCAGGCGGCGATCGCGCTCGGGATGGTCCACCTGAGCCGCCTCGCCGAGGAGGTCACGTGGTGGTCGAACCCCCAATTCGGGTTCGTGCAGACCGCGGACGCGTTCTCGACCGGCAGCTCGATGATGCCCAACAAGAAGAACCCGGACCCGGCCGAGCTGGTCCGTGGCCGCGCTGCCCGCGTCATCGGGGAGCTGACCGGGTCGCTCGCTCTGCTCAAGGGCCTCCCGCTCGCATACCAGCGCGACCTCCAGGATGGGGTGGCGCCGCTGCTCGATGCCGTCGAGGTGTACCAGACGTCGCTCCGCGTGATGGCCGGGCTGGTCGAGTCGCTCAGCGTGAATGCGGCGAGGATGCGCGAGGCGGCCGCCGAGGGCTACACGACCGCCACGGCCGTCGCCGACGCGCTCGTCCGTCGCGGGATCGCCTTCCGAACCGCCCACCACATCGTCGGCGCGCTGGTGGCACAGGCCGAGGAGGCCGGGCTCGGGCTCGACGCCATCCCGGATTCGATGATCAGGCTCGCGCTCGGCGCCAGCGACGACGAGGAGGCTGCCGAGCTGGCGCTCGAACCCGGTCTCGGCGACGACATCCGGGCAGCCGCCTCGATCGATGGCGCGCTCGCCTCGTGCGATGTCACTGGTGGGACAGCCCCAATCCGTGTCGCGGCGGCACTCGCCACGGCGCGTGCGAGGCTAGGCGGCGGAACCGGCGCCGCGTCTCGCCGGAGTTGATCGGCGGTTTCTCCCCACGCAACATCTTCACCGGGAGCAAGCAACGCCCATGGCGAGGCCCGAAACGGCGAGAATTTTGCACCGGGAGCACCGATCCGCACCCTGCCGCCACCACTGTCGTTGTCGAGCGACGATTCTTGCGTCGCATGCAAATTTCAGACGAATTGGACGGCCTTCCGCGTCGATGCCCGGCGTTGGGTGCTGCGGGTGCAACTTGTGCGCCCCTTGCAACCACCCTGTCGATGGAACCGGCGGCGGCCCGGCCTAGAGCTCCGTCGTCGAGCAGATCGCAACGTCGCGCACGAGGTGCGGGTCGCGCGCCCAGGCCGTGGCGATGATCACGTGGAACTGGGCATCCGAATGGCCGTGCGCCGTCTCGATCGTCGGCAGCCACTGCTCCGGAAGCTTCGATTCGAACGGGAACGCCTTCGACCCGCCGCCGAACTCGCCTTCGCCGGCCAACCGCCCGACCCACACCGTGATGGTCTCGTCGCGCCCGCCGCTCACCGTCGCCCTGGCTTTCACCCGCAGCTCGAGGCGCACCTCCTGGACCTTGCGCGGTGGACCCATCTCGAGATCGAGCCGGCCACGGAACGAAGAACCGACGCACAACGGCGACGGATCGAGCCAGATCGATCCCCGAATCCCGTCCGCCTCGCCTTCGGCCGCGGGATAGAGCGCGAATTCCGCGACGGTCACGACCCCGGCGCGCAGGAGCGCGGTCGGTTGCAGGACGACGATCGGCACCGCGACCGACGGATCGAAGCCGCGGACGTCGAGGTTCGCCTCGAGCGTCCAGTCGACCCGCAGCTCCGTCCCCTCGAAGGTCGCCGGGCCGAGCCCCGGAACTGGCAACTGAAACGGGAAGTCGCGGGTCTCGCCGGCGGCCAGCGTCAGCGGCCCGGACAGGGCGATCGGCACGTCCGGGAATGCCGCCACTCCGGTCCGGGTCTCGGTGTGCGAGTGACCCTGGCCGTCCGAGGTTGTCACGTCGTATCGCCAGGATTCGTTTCCGGACAACGTGACGCGCGCGCCCCGGAACTCCCCGCCGTCCCGCGTCGCGATCCGGAGCGTGCCGTCGACGAGCCGCCCGGGCAGCACCCGGTCCGTGGCGAGCTCGAGCCGCAGCGAGAACCCCCCGCCCGAGTTGGTGGCCACGACCGTCATCCGGCCCATCATGACAGGGCGGCAGGACAGGGCGGCGAGCCCACCATCCGCGTACCATCGAACCGTGGCCCCTGACTCGACGTTCGTCCGAATGCCCAAGGCGCTCCTTCACGACCACCTCGATGGCGGGCTGCGACCGGCGACGATCGTCGATCTGGCCGCGGAACACCGCTACGGCGGACTGCCGACGACCGACGTCGCCGAGCTCGAGACGTGGTTCCTCCGCGGCGCCGATCGCAAGAGCCTCGAGCTCTACCTCGAGACCTTCGCCCATACCGTCGCGGTCCTCCAGTGGCCCGACGCGATCACCCGCGTCGCCGCGGAGTGCGCCGAGGACCTCGCGCTCGACGGCGTCGTCTACGCCGAGGTCCGGATGGCGCCCGAGCTCTGCACGGAGCAGGGGCTGACGCTCGACGAGGCGGTCGCCTCGATGCTCGACGGGTTCCGGATCGGTGCCATGCGGGCCGCCGACGCCGGCCGGCCGATCGTCATGAAGCTGATCGTCACCGCGATGCGCCAGGCCGCCCGCTCGGTCGAGGTCGCCGAATGCGCCGTGCGCTGGCGAGACGCAGGCGTCGTCGGCTTCGATGTCGCGGGACCCGAGAAGGGCTACCCGCCGACCCGCTACCTCGATGCCTTCGAGACGATCCGCAAGGCGAACTTCCACATCACGATCCACGCCGGCGAGTCATTCGGGCTCCCCTCGATCTGGGAGGCGCTCCAGTTCGCCGGCGCCGAGCGGCTCGGGCACGGCGTCCGGATCGTTGACGACATCACCGTTCGCGACGACGGCTCGGTCGAGCTCGGCCGACTGGCCGCCTTCGTCCGGGACCGGCGCGTCCCGCTCGAGATGTGCCCGAGCTCGAACGTCCACACCGGCGCCACGCCCTCGGTCCGTGATCACCCCATCGACCTGCTCCGACGCCTCCGCTTCCGGGTCACGGTCAACACCGACAACCGGCTGATGAGCGGCGTCACGCTGTCGAGCGAGTTCGCCGCGCTCGAGGAAGCATTCGGGATCGGCCTCGGCGAAATGGAGTGGCTGACGCTCAACGCGATGAAGAGCGCCTTCGCGCCGTTCGACGAGCGGCTGCGGATCATCAACGAGGTCGTCAAGCCGGGCTACGCGCGGCTTCGCGCCGAGGAGACACGGGTCGTCGTCGGCTGAGTCAGCCGGCGGGCAACGCCACCACGAAGCGCGACGAGGCGAACCCGTTCGGTTCGAGGAAGATCCGGCCACCCATCGCGGTCATCAGGCGGCGCGACGCGAAGAGGCCGATCCCCGAGCCGCGCGACCGACCGCTGCCCTCGATCCGGACGAAGGGCTCGAAGACGCTCTCCCAATCCTCGCGTGGGACGCCCGGGCCGTCGTCGGTGACGTAGACCTGGATCTCGGTCTCGACCCGCCAGAGGCCGATGCTCACGCCGTGCGCCGACGGCGCGTACTTCGATTCGTTCTCGAGCAGCTGTTCGAGGACCTGGCGGAATCGGCCCTCGTCGCCGATCCCGACCATCGGCTCGGCCGGCCGCTCCCAGCGGATCGGGTGCGATCGAAGCAGAAGCCGGAGCGTTTCGACCGTCTCGTCGACCGCGACCACGGTATCGAACGGTGCGCGCGCCAGCCCGGTCAGCCCTTCGCCGCGGAACGACGCGAGGATCGAATCGACGAGCCGATCGAGCCGGCCGAGCTGATCGGACGCGGCGTCGCGCCACTCCCCGGGCGCCTGATTCTGGCCGGTCGCATCGGCCAGCAAATCGACGTAGACCCGCACGATCGCCAGCGGCGTCCGCAGTTCATGGGTGACGACGCTCAGGAGCTCGGACCGCGCCGCATCGAGTGCGGTCAGCTCGGCCAGCCGTGCCTCGACCTCGGCGGTCAGCCGTCCCTTCTCGACGATCCCGGCGAGGAGGGCTGCGATCGTCTGGAGGAACGCGATCTCGCGTTCGTCGAACAGGCGCTTCGCCCGAGTCTGGACGTTGAGGACCCCGACCACGGTCCCATGCCATTCGAGCGGCACGGAGAGCATCCCGGCAAGCGCCTCGATATCGAACCCGCGCACCCACGCGAACCGATCGTCGACGGTGACGTCCTCGACCGCGATCGGGGCTCGCGAGGCGGCGACGCGCCCGGTGATCCCCTGGCCCCAGGCCAGGCTGACCTTGCCGACCTGCGAGCGGTCGAGCCCGTTCGTCGCAGCGAGCGTCAGCCGCATCCCCTCATGGTCGGCGAGGTAGAACGAGCAGACCTCGACGCCCATCGCCGCGGTCGTGCCGTCGATGATCGAGCGCATCAGCTCGTCCCAGTCGCGCGCCAGCGT
>JBDTNS010000071.1:0-8959 GCA_039933675.1 Chloroflexota bacterium | reverse complement strand
GCGAGCCGATCCCGGGCCTCGTCACCTCCAACGCCCTCCGGCCCGCCCTGGCCGGCTTGATCCGATCGATCCTGCCGGAGGTCGCGCCGATCCGGATCAACGGCATCGCCCCGGGTCGGGTGGCGACGGACCGGATCGCGAGCCTCGACGCGAAGCGCGCCGCGACGGCCGGTGTCGACGTCGCGGAGATCCAGGGCCAGACCGTCGGGCGGATCCCGCTCGGTCGCTACGGGCGACCCGAGGAGGTGGGCCGGGTCGGCGCTTTCCTGCTGTCGCCGGCAGCCTCGTACGTGAACGGCTCGATCGTGGCGGTCGACGGCGGGATGGTTCGCAGCCTGCCGTAAGCGATCAATCTGGGCAGACGGTCCGCCCGGCCAGATGATCAGCCGGCCGGCTCGGCATCGCGCGCTGCGGCCGGCGTCGGCGTGAAGACGTAGCCCGGCTCGATCCACTCGGTGGGCTGGGGCCCGAGAGCCTGGACCGACTCGCGGGTCTGGTCGAGCAGCGTGGCGATCCGGTCGAGATCCGAATCCTCGAAGTACAGCCCGAGGCGGTCGGCTTCCTCCCGGAGTGCGCGGCGATCGCTCATGTCAGCCCTCCTGCAACGTCGGGCGCTGCTCGTGCCAGGGTGTCACCTGTTCGTAGGCGTGTCCGACCCGGAACATCGTCGCCTCATCGAATGGCCGACCCGCGATCTGCATGCCGATCGGGTACCCGCTCGGGTCGAAGCCACACGGAATCGTCATCGCCGGATAGCCGGACAGGTTGAACTGCCTCGTGCCCCAGCTCGTGTCCGGCGGACCGGAGCGCTGGACCTCGCGGGAGTAGGCGGTGTGCGGCAGGGTCGGCATCACGAGTGCATCGATCCCGGCGAAGGCGGCCGCCAGCTCGCGATTGAAGAGCTCACGGACCTGGAGCGCGTACAGGAACTCGGCGCCGCTGTAGAACGCTCCGGAACCGATCTGGCGCCGAGCCTTGGGACCGTAGTCGCGGCCGAGCCGGCGGAGCCGATCGGCGTGGAGGGCGAACGCCTCGCACTCCACGATGACCGAGCCGATCCCCGCCAGCTTGCCGATCATCGGAATGCTAATCGGGCGGATCGCGGCGCCGAGCGCCGCCAGCTCGGAAAGGGCAACCTGGATCGCGGCGTCGACCGCAGGTTCGAGGTTCTCGAAGTAGTGCTCCTCGGGGATCCCGAGGACGACACCATCGAGGCGGTCGGTCAGGGCGGCTGTGAAGTCGGGGACCGGCACGTCGGCCGTGTGGGGGTCGTGCCCATCGCGGCCCGCCATCGGCCCGAGCATCAGGGCAGCGTCGCGGACGGTCCTGGTCATGGGGCCGACGCTGTCGAGCGTCCAGCTGAGCGGCACCACGCCGAAACGGCTGACTCGCCCGTAGGTGGGCTTGACGCCGACGATGCCGCAGGAGCTGGCCGGGAAGCGGATCGAGCCCGCCGTGTCAGTGCCCGTCGTGGCGATCGCGAAGCCGGCGGCCACGGCGCTGGCCGATCCGCCGCTCGACGACCCGGCGAACATCGCCGGATCGTAGGGATGCGGCACGTCGCCGAACTCGACCATGTCGCCGGTCGCGAACTCGGTGGTGTTCGTCTTGCCGACGAGGACCATTCCCGCGGCCCGCAGCCGGGCAACGTGAGTCGCGTCGTCCTCCGGCACGAAGTCGCGCATCGTCTTCGAATGGGCGGTGGTGCGCACCCCGCGAGTCCAGATGTTGTCCTTGAACGAGACCGGGATCCCGTGGAGCGGGCCGCGCGAGTGTCCGTCCGCGATCTCCTGCTCGGCGGTCGCGGCCGCCTCGAGCGCCTGGTCCGCGGCGACGGTGATGTGGGTCCGGTACAGGCCGTCGTATCGATCGAGACGGTCGAGCAGGGCGCGGACCAGGTCGACCGGTGACAGGCGGCGAGCCTGGATGAGCGCACCCGCTTGGGCGATCGTCAGTTCATGCAGCTCGGACACGGCAGGCCTCCTCTCCGGACAAGGCTGTGGACAGGGGTCGGGTGTGGACGCGATCAGGCACCGGGCGCAGCCTGGGCATCCGACGTCGTCGATCTTGCGGTCTCGTCGAGAAACGTCCGATAGCGGGTGAGCCCCTCGGCGAGGGTCGTCCCCGGGCGCCATCCGGTGGCGCTGGTGAGGGCATCGATCGACAGCCGTCCGGGTCGATCGGGCCCACCGTCGACGATTCGGCCCCCAGCCGCGACCCGCAGGCCGAACACCTCCGTTACTGCTGCGACGACGTCGCGAAAGACGATGCGCCGGCCGGCGGCGAGGGTCACTCGTCGTCCCCCCATCGTCTGGACGAAGAAGCGCGCCAGCCCCTCGGCCGCATCATCGACGTAGATCCAGTCCCAGGCCGCGTCGAGCCCGCGCGGATCCACGGCCTCACCCCGCCGGGCGCAGGTGACGAGCTGTTGGAGCGGGGTCACGAACGGCCGGGTGGGCCGATCGATCTCGCCCGGGCCCCACAGCGAGGATGGCCGGACGACGCCGACATCGAAGCCGAGGATCTCGCCCGTCCGGACGGCCAGGATCTCGGTTGCCAGCTTCGTCGCACCGTAGAGCGAACGCCCGCCGGTCGCGTCCTCCTCGGTGATCGGCTCGGGTCGAGCGAGGTCGTAGACGCCCGCCGATGAGACCTGGAGGAAGCGCTCGCATCCGGGCAGCTGCCCTGCCAGCGTCAGAATGTTCAGAGTGCCTCGGACGTTGACATCGAGAATGACAGAGGCGGCGCCCACCTCGTCGGGAAGGGACAGCGCGGCCGCGTGGACGATCCCGGTCACGCCATCGAACCGGGCCGGCGCCAGGCTGTCGGGATCGGTCACGTCGCCGGCCAGGTAACGCACCCGCCCGGGCGGAGTGTCCGGCCGCGTCTGCGCATCGGGCTCCAGTGTCCGATCGAACGCGAGCACCTCGTGTCCGGCGATCGTCATGGCCCGGACGATCGCAGACCCGAAGAAGCCTGCGGCACCCGTCACGAGGACGGTCATGGTTGCGCTCCCCTGGTGTTGCGCTCCCCTGGTCAGGACGCGCTACCCGCAGGCGCGACAAAGGCACCCGCCGAACCGACGATCTGCCCGTCCTGGAAGACGGTCGTGCCGCCGACGATCGTCCGGACCACACAGCCCTGGACGGTCAGCCCGTCGTAGACGACCGCCGAGCGAGCAGAGCGGCTGTGGAAGTCCGCGGTCGAGACGATCCGGGGCGTCCGCGGGTCATAGATGCAGAGATCGGCGTCGCTGCCGACCGCGACCGCGCCCTTGCGGGGGAACAGGCCGAACCGGCGCGCCGGGGCGGCCGAGATCATGTCCACGGCGCCTTCCAGCGAGAGGGCGCCACGGGCGGCGCCATCGAGCATGATGCTCATCATCATCTCGACGCCGGGGATTCCGTTCGGGGCGTCCTCGAACGGTCCGTCCGACTTCTCGCCCGCTTGGAACGGTGCGTGATCGCTGGCGATCAGGTCGATCGTGCCGTCGCAGAGGCCACCCCACAGGGCAGCGCGATCGTCCGCTTCGCGGAGCCGCGGCGCGACCTTTGCGAACCCGCCGTGGCGACGGACCGTCTCCTCATCGAACAGCAGGTAGTGCGGACAGGTCTCGGCGGAGACATCGCTGCCGCTCGACGCCTTTGCAGCCCGAACCGCGTCGAGCGCCATGCGGCCGGTTACGTGGGCAAAGTGGATCGGGGTCCGGGTAGCGCGGGCGATCGTTGCCACGATCGCGATCGCGGACGCCTCCAGGATCGGCGAGTCGAGCGTCTCCGGCGCCGCCCCGTATTTGAGGAGCGTCGTCCGAAGGGCCTCGTCCTCGGCGTGGACCGTACACATCAGGCCGGTCGGCCGGATCGCCTCGAGAGCCGTGAAGATCTGCTCGTCGGTTGGGGCGCAGAGCCCCACGAACTCCGACTCGCGACCGCGGGCTGCCGTCGTGGTGAACAGCTTGAAGGCGATGGCCCCGGCATCCGCCAACGCCTGCGCGGCGCCCGCGTCAGGCACCGCCCCCCCGGCGAACAACCCGAAGTTGACGACCGCGGTTCGCTCGCCGAGCTCGCGCCGGCTCCGCACGACCTCCGGGGTGCTGCAGGCCGGGTCCGAGATCGGCATCTCCAACACGGTCGTGACGCCACCCGCCGCTGCCGCGCGCGTCTCGCTCTTGAAATCGCCCCGCGTCGGGTAGCTCGGTGCTCGGCAGTGGAAGTGGACATCGACGGCGCCGGGCAGGACGTAGCAACCGTCGGCGTCAATCTCCTCGCGGCCCGGCCCGAGCCCGCCCGCGTCCGCGATCTCCGAGATCCGGCCATCGTCGATGGCGACATCGCCCCGTCTCGTCTCGCCGTCCGAGACGACGAGACCATTGAGCACGCGAAGGTCGTGCATGGCGTTGAGGCGCCGGGCCGCCGGGGCGATCTAGGCGACGACCGAGGGGAGCTTCAGCGGCACTTGCACACCCGCGCGCGGCCAGGTGTGGAGCCCGTCGTGGATGGCGAGGTCGCCGCGGACGTACACCCGCTGGATCTTGCGCAGGTTCTCAAGGTCAGCGACCGGATCGCCGCCGACCACGACGACGTCGGCGGTCTTGCCGACTTCGAGTGTTCCGAGCTGGTCGTCGAGGCCGAGAAGCTTGGCTCCACGAACGGTCGCCGAGCGGATGGCATCCGCATTGTCTGGGACCATCCCGAGGGTGACGATCGCCTTGAGCTCCCCGACGATCTCGTCGTGGGGCACGACCGGGCTGCCGGCGTCCGTCCCGAACGCGTGACCGACGCCGGCCTGGATCGCCTTCTGCGTATCTGTGAAGCGACCCGGATCGTTGACCTGGCGGATGCGCCGGTCGATGACCTCCTGGGGCAGGCCGTTCTCCAGGCCGCGCTCGATCTGGAGGAACATCGGCCCGAGCGTCGTCACAACCCAGACGTTCCGCTTCAGCATCAGCTCGATCGTGCTGTCGCTCATCGTGCCGCCGTGCTCGACGCAGTCGACGCCCGCTTCGACCACCCGTCGGATTGCGGAATCCATCGTCGCGTGGGCCGTGACCTTGATCCCGGCCATGTGGGCCTCGTCCACCATCGCGTCGAGCTCTGCCTGGGTGAACTGGTCGTGGTCGTGGCAGGCCATGATCTTGATCCACGTGGCCCCGGCTTTGACCTGCTCTCGAATCGCCTTCCGGCAGTCATCCACGCCGTCGGCCTCGCGGCAGCAGTACCAGGTGTGCCCACCGGTGGTCGAGATCGCCTTGCCGTTGATCAGGAGGCGCAGGTAGGGCGCACGGCCATCCTCGATCATCTTCTTGCCGAAGACGTTGGAGGTGACCATTCCCAGGTCACGGACGGTCGTCACGCCGGCACTCAGCGTCCGGGCGATGTTCATCGCGTAGGTATAGGACTGGACCTCCGTCGGCCACTCCGCCTGCATCTGGAGCCCATGCACCCCATCCCACCCGAGGTGAGCGTGGCTGTTGATCAGCCCGGGCAGGATCCAACTGCCGGAGACATCGATGACCAGGTCGTCGGGTCGCGTCGCAACGTCGCCGACGTCGGTGATCTTCGTACCGTCGAATGCCACGGACCCGGCAGTCGAGGTTCCGGTCCGAGGATCGAGGACGTTTCCTCCGGTCAGTACGGTTCGGGCCACGGGGCATTCCCTCCACTATTTCTTGTCGGGTGCGGACGCCCCTCGCAGCGCGGGCGTCGAGCCCGCGTCGCGGCCGGGGATTGGTGAATAGTCGACAGTCGACATCCTAGTCGTCGCGGAAGGCGAGTGTCAATGTAGGATGTTGACTGTCAGCAATCGTCAGGCAGCTGCGGACCGACCGGGGCAGCAAAGCCGGCGCCCGGGTCAACCCATGTCGAGGAGGCGGGATGACAGTCCGGCGCGAGGACCACGTTGCGCAGCCGCGGCGGCTTGATCGCGTCCGAGCTCGCTCGGGATGTTGATCGGCTTCCTCTTTGGTCTCGTCTCGGCGGTCGCGAACGGATCGTCGAACATCCTCGGGGCAGTCGCCGCGCGCCGCGCCGGCGTGCTCATCGCCCCGATGGCCGTGCTGACGATCGCGCTCGTCTTCATGGCCATGTTCGCCTGGGCCACCGGCCTGTCATTCGTGTTCGACCTGGACGACATGCCGCTGCTGGTGACCCTCGGCGCCATGGTCGCGCTCGGGTTCAGCCTCTTCTACAAGGCGCTCCAGCTCGGACCTGTGTCGGTCGTCAGCTCGATCACGGCAACGTCGGGCGCGGCGTCCGTCGTGTTCGCGGTGATCCTGCTGGGCGAGCATCCGAGCCTCCTCCAGTGGATGGCAGTGCCGGTCTCGACGCTGGGGGCCGTGCTCGCCACGAGAGCCCGACGTCTGCCCGATGCCACCCGCGGCGCGATCGGCAGGGGCCCCGTCTACGCGGCCCTGACGGTGCTGACCGGGGGCTGTTCGAATGCCCTGATCCGGATCCCGATCGTTGAGCACGGCCCCGTCCAGGCCGTCGTCGTGCAGCGCTTCTTCACCGTCGTGTTCATCGTCCTGCTGGTGGCCGGGGCGGCGTTGCTCCGTCGTCACCGGTCAAGGCGGTTGCGAACGGGCGAAGATGCGCCAGGCCTGGCGTCGGCCCCCGTCCCTCGGCCGCGCGAGCGCGGCGGCTGGCGGGCAACCGTCGCCCTCCTCGTCCTGATGGGGGCGATCGACGGAACCGGGTTCATCGGCTTCGCCTTCGGGATGGCGGTCGCCCCGGCCTGGCTCCTCGGCCTCGTGTCGCAGAGTGGCCGCCTGGCGGCCGCCTTTGTCGCGACGGCCGTATTCCGCGAGAACCTCCGGCCGATCCAGTGGTTCGGGATCGGGCTGGTCGCGGTCGGGCTCGTCCTCGCGGTGGCGCCAATTTGAGGGTGATCCCGGAGTTTGGCGGTGATCCCGGAGGAAGCAGCGACAGTCGCGCGACGGACGCCCAGCTTGAGCTAGCGCGGGAGTTCGATCCAGGGCCAGTCGGGGTCGGTCAGGGTCTCGCCGCCGGACGTCGTCACGAGGACGTTGTCGCACGGACCGCTCCGCGGCAGCGCCCGCTCCTCGGCGGCGTCCTTGAACCGAAGGTGGGGGTGGAGTGAGAGGATCATCCCCGCCTCGAGCGTCAGGTGATCGCCCGGCAGATATGGGGGCTCGTCTGCCGTCAGGCCGATCCCGTGGACCGCGTAGGAGATCAGACCCTCGGTGTCATAACCGTGGCGAGCGTATGCGGCATCCATCGCGTCGATGATGTCGCCGGTCGTATTGCCGGCCTTCATGGCGGCCAGGCACGCTGCGAATGCCTCAACCCGAATCGCGTGCATCGAGCTCACCGCTGCCGGAGGCGGACCGAAGCTGTATTGGTGGCTGACCTCGCACCAGTAGCCGGACGGGCCGACCTGCTCCGAGTAGATCGAGAACATGTCGTCGTCGCGGAAGACGTCGTCGGTCGGCATCCCTTCACTCGGGTACGGGGCGCGGTTGATCACGCAGTACCCGTCATAGCCGCCGTTCCGGCGCATGACCCGGGTGTGCTCGGCGATCGCCTCGCGCTCGCTGATCCCGGGTCGGATGACGGCCTCCATCGCCTGGAACGCCTCGCGCAGGATGTCGGAGGTCTCGCGCAGCGCCGCGATCTCCTCGTCGGACTTGACCATGACGACCCGCGCCACGAGCTCGGACGCGTCCCGAAAGGTTGCGTCGGGGAGCAGGCCGCGCAGGCGCCCCACCTCGTCGACCGGGAATGCCCCGGGATGGCCGGCCAGGCCGATCGTGCCCCGGGTGAGCCCGTGGCTGGTCAGGATCTGGGCCATCGCTCCGGGAGCGTCGGACACCTTGCGAATGTCATCAACCCAGCCGGATCGGACCACCCAGCCCCGGCCGATCGGGCGCCCCGTCAGGGCCGTCGGCGGCGCCGCGGTCGGCAGGACGAAGTGACCGACGACCTTCTGGGCGTTCGTCACGTACTGGAAGATCGCCCGACCCTCGCCATGGCCGAAGAAGACCAGGGCGTCCAGGCCGTCGGTCGCCGCCGCCGCACGCAGGGCCTCCCAACGTCGATCGCGCTCCTGCCGGCTCATCGTGACCATCTCGTGCCCTCCTGGTATGTGTCGGTGGTTCTTGGCTAATCTCACGCGATCAATTCGAGGCCGTGCCCATCACATCGGCCAGCCCGAGCGACCGAGCCAGCTCGGCGACGACGACCCGGGTCCCGGTCCGCGAGGACGCGACGATCGCATCGAGCGCGACCAGGGTGCTCAGGTGGTCAACCGCCGTGGGTCCCGGGACCTCGGCGCCGCGGGCCGCCCGGACGGCATGCTCGAGGAGGTCGAGGGTCTCGGTCCGGAACGGAGCGACGGCGGGCAGGCGGACCCGGCGCGGTGGCTCCGCCGACGTGGTGAAGAGCGGGCCTGAGACCGCGCCGGACGGGTCGAGCCGCGCGATCGAGAGACTCCCGAACTGGTCGGCCTGGGATGCGACGCCCTGCTCGAAGTCGATCCGCCAGTCAAAGGCGATCCGGTTGGTCCCGGACGTCCACGTTCCCAGGTAGTCGACCATCAGGCCACCCTCGAACTCGAGCAGCGCGGCAACGCACGAATCGTCGCGGTACACGCTGGTCGGCGGATTCCACGTCCGCGCCTGCACACTCAGGATCTCGCGCCCGAGCACGTAGCGCATGACGTCGACGTGGTGGACGGACTGCTCGTACAGCATCGGCTGGTCCATCTCGAGGGGAAACGAGTTCAGGTCCGGTCGGCGGCCGTCGCGGTTTCGGACGTACGTGAAGCGCGAGAACATCGGCGATCCCAGGCTCTCCTCAGCCACCAGCCGGCGCAGACGACGCGACACCGGGAGGTACCGGAAGTTCATCCCGACGAGCAGCATCGTGGAGCGGTCACGAGCGTGGCGCGCGAGCTCGGCGGCCTCGGCGGCGGTTTCGCACAGCGGCTTCTCGCAGAGGAC
>JBDTNS010000070.1:0-9212 GCA_039933675.1 Chloroflexota bacterium | reverse complement strand
CGTCCACCTCAACGAGCAGGACCCGATCATGAAGGAAGCGCTCGAGCGGGTGATCCAGTCGATCCACACGCCGGGCGACCACATCAGCGAGATCGGGCTGCTCAAGACCCAGATCAAGGACGGGGTCTCGCGCTTCCTGTACGAACAGACGAAGCGCCGGCCGATGGTCTTCCCGGTCGTTGTCGAGGTCTGAGCGTGGCGACGCGCCGTCGAGCGACGACCCGCAAAGCGCCTGCGCGCGCGTCGCGAGCGAGGCCGCCCAGGAGCACGTGGAGCACGCGGCTCACGCCGGAGGTCGTCCGCTCGATCATCGGGCTCTCGCTCCTCGTCCTCGGCGCGATGACGCTCATCGCCCTCATGCCGGCGGGTCGCGGGGCGCTGACGGGCTGGTGGACCGACGTCTTCGCACCGTGGTTCGGGACGATGCGCTGGCTCCTGCCGTTCTTCCTGCTCCTCGCGGGTTGGTGGCTGGAGTGGGGCCCGGGGACGCGTCCGGGATCCGGCTGGGGGATCACGCTCGTCGGGCTCGCCATCACGTATGCCGGGATCGTCGGTGCCGTCCAGGTCGTCGGAGGCGGGTTCATCGGGGGACGGCTTGGGCGTGGGCTGGCGGACACCCTCGGCGTCCTCGTCTCGCCGGCGGGCGCCTTCGTGGTGTGCGTCGGGCTCGCGATGTTCGGCGTCATCGTCGGGTTCGGGATCCCGCTGCGCCAACTCCTGCATCCGGTGGTCGGCACGGCCCGCTGGGCCGGCACGACTGCCGCCGCATCGATGCGTCGAACGCCCACTGACGACGCAGATATCGAGCCCGTCGCCGCGGATCCGGCCATCAACGGGCGCAATGGCAGGACGAACGGCAAGACCAGTGGCAAGACCGTCCCAGCCGCGCCGTCGCCAGGCCAGACGGGCGCCTGGGGCGACGACGAGAACGCCATTCCGGCCGCCGTGCCGAGCCGGGGCCAGACCTCGAACACCTTCGCCCCACCGCGCGGCCTCGCGACCTCGGCGACGCTCATCGCGCCGGTTCGTCCGTTGCGTGACCCCGACGACGTGACCGACCAGAAGGATTCGCCGCTCACCAAGGACCGCATCGAGTACGTCCTGCCACCGATCACAACGCTCGAGGACATCGCCATCCCGCTCCACGCCGGCGGGGACGAGGCGTCCCACGCGCGAAACGAGGAGATCATCGTCAAGAAGCTGGCGGGGTTCGGGATCCCGGCCCGGATCGTCGCACGCAACGCCGGCCCGGTCGTCACCCAGTACGAAGTCCAGCCGGCACCGGACGTCAAGCTGAGCCGGGTTGAGGCGCTGTCCGACGACCTTGCCATGGCGCTCGCCGCCCGCTCCCTCCGGATCGAGGCGCCGATCCCGGGCAAGAGTGCGGTCGGCATCGAGATCCCGAACAAGGACTTCAACGTCGTCGCGCTGCGGAGAATCCTCGAGGAGGTCGACTTCAAGGCATCCGGCTCCACGCTCACCTTCGCGCTCGGGCGTGACGTGGCGGGGAAGGCGCAGGCCGTCGACCTCGCCAAGATGCCGCACCTGCTCATCGCGGGGGCCACCGGGTCGGGCAAGAGCGTCATGGTCAACGCGCTCATCACGAGCCTGCTGTGCGAGGCGACCCCGGACGACGTCCGGATGATCCTGATGGACCTCAAGCGCGTCGAGCTTGCCGCCTACAACGGGCTCCCGCACCTGCTCGTCCCGGTGATCACCGAACCGGAACGTGCCAAGGCCGCGCTCAAGTGGGCGGTCAACGAGATGGAGGCACGCTACCGGCGACTGGCCGGTGCCACCGCGCGCAACATCCGCGGGTTCAACGAGACACGCTCCGATCCCGAGGACCGGATGCCATACATCGTGATCATCATCGACGAGCTCGCCGACCTGATGATGCGCGAGGGCAAGAACGTCGAGGACCCGATCGTGCGGCTCGCCCAGAAGGCCCGCGCGACGGGGATCCACATGGTCCTGGCCACCCAGCGGCCGTCGGTCAACGTGGTGACCGGCCTGATCAAGGCGAACTTTCCGAGCCGGATCGCGTTTGCCATGGCCTCGCAGATCGATTCGCGGACGATCCTCGACGCGCCCGGTGCCGAGGACCTGATCGGTCGCGGCGACATGCTCTACCAGCCGTCCGACCTGCCCCGTCCGATGCGCCTCCAGGGCGTCTTCGTCTCCGACGCAGAGATCGCCCGCGTGGTCGACCACTGGAAGGCGCAGATCGAGGATCCGCACTACGACATGGCGATCATCGAGACCAGCGAAGAGGGGACCGGCTCCGCCGACGACCTCGCCGACGAGGACGCGGACCGTCTCCTGCCCGATGCCATCGACGTCATTCGGGAGTACGATCGTGCTTCAGCGTCGCTGCTCCAGCGTCGCCTCAAAGTTGGATATGCGCGGGCGGCTCGGATGATCGACCAGCTCGAGGCTCGAGGGTATATCGGCGCGTTCGACGGCTCGAATGCACGGCCGGTCCTCCGTCGCGATGAGCGGGCTGGGGCGGGCGGAGCGGAAGAGCTGGACGGGGATGACGGATGACCACCCGAGAGCAGCTGAAACGGGTCGTCGGGATGGACCGCTCCGATGCGAGCCGTCGGATCAGCGCGGACCCGGCTCCGACGCTCCCGGAACGGCTCTATGCAGCCCGCGAGCGCAAGGGGGTCGATCTCTATCGCGCCGAGCGCGACACGAAGATCCGGGCGCGCTATCTCGGCGCCCTCGAGCGGGGCGACTACAAGGAGCTCCCGGGGGCCGTTTACACCAAGGGGTTCCTGCGCAATTACGCGCTCTACCTCGGGCTTGACCCCGACGACGTCCTCATCCAGTGGCGTCATGAGCGTGGTGACGGCAAGGAGGCACCCCCGGCGATCGTCGTGCCACGGCCCATCGCGGCGCCGCACAAGGGGCTGACCTTCTCGCCCGGGATCGTGGTCATCGCCCTGCTCACCATCGTCATCATCGCGTTTGGCGTCTATCTCGGCGTCCAGGTCCTCCGCTTCAACAAGCCGCCGACGATCTCGGTGACGCAGCCGGCGACGGCAGTTGTCGACGTTGAGGATTCGACGACGAGCTATACGCTCAAGGGGACGACCCTGCCGAACGCGACCGTCTCGATTGCGACGCCGGGCCGCGACCCGTACCAGATCACCGCCAGCTCCGACGGCACCTGGGCCGCCGACGTCGATCTGCGGCGCGGGCGCAACCAGTTCGACGTCAACGCACTCGATCCCGAGACCGGCAAGAAATCCGAATCGACCGTCAGGCTGTTCATCACCGTGCCATTCCTCGTCATCGAGGCCCCGACACTAACGGTCGACCAACCATCGAACGCGGCATCGTTCGAGAACGGGGCGATTCCAGTCGCCGGCCGCGCGACGAACGCCGCCTCGGTCGTCGTCAGTGCCAACTACATCGGTTCATCAGGCCCGGCCCCGGTGCCTGGCGCCCCGACCCCGGCCTCGCCCGCGGCCCCGGCACCGGTGACGGTCACGGTCGGCCAGGACGGCTCATTCAGCACGCCGTACGAGCTGACCACCGGACGCTGGACGATCACGGTCACAGCCTCGAGCACCGCGGGCAAGACCTCGTCCCTGACCCGTGACGTGACCGTCGCCTACAAGGGCGTCAACCTGGCGGTCTCGATCAAGGGTGGTCGGGCATGGATCAAGGTCTGGGTCGACGGCAAGATCGATCCGGGTGTCGGCACGGCGGGCCAGGTGGTCGGCAACGGCAAGACCCTGACCTTCAGCGGGAGCCACTCGATCGAGGTCCGCAGCGGATCGTCGGGCGTCACCTATTTCACACTGAATGGCACCTCGCTCGGGACGCTCGGGCGGTCCGGGGTACCCGAGACCTGGCTGTTCGCTCCGCCCAGTCCACCCACGCTGACCCAGCGCCGCTAGCCGTGGCGGATGACCCGCTGATCGAGCTGGCGGATCTCGCGGTTCGCCTGGGCTCGCGCTGCACCGCGCTCGGTCTCCGCGTCGCGACGATCGAGTCGTGTACCGGCGGGCTGATCGGCCACGTCATCACCGAGGTTCCCGGGTCGAGCGCGTACTACGTCGGCGGGTTCGTGACGTACACCGACGCGCTCAAGCACGAGGTCGTTGGCGTTTCGCACGACGTCCTCGCCGCTCACGGTGCCGTCTCGGCCCAGGTCGCGATGGCTATGGCGACCGGCGGACGCGTCCGGGCCAAGTCGGATCTGGCGGTCGCGGTGACCGGGATCGCCGGACCGGACGGCGGGAGCGCCGCGAAGCCGGTCGGGCTGACCTACGTCGCGGTGGCCGATGCGGTCGGGGTGGCCGTTCGGCGGCACGTCTGGACGGGTGATCGGTCCGAGAACAAGCGGCTGAGCGCCGCGGCCGCCCTCGATCTCCTCCTCGAGCGCGTTGAGGCCATGGCCGCCGAGCCCGCTGCCGATCCCGCCGCGCCGGGTGAGGTGCGGGTCGATCGGGACCCGGACGAGGATGAACCGGCGATCACGGAACCGATGTGACGTCCGCCGCCGATCGCGTCGGGGCGGGCCTCGAGCCCGCCCGGTCCGCGCGACCGATCCGTACCCTCGAGCGCATCCATGTCGTCGGCGCGGCCGGCGCCGGGGCGAGTGCCGCGGCCCTGCTGGCTGCGCACGCGGGCGCCGCTGTCTCCGGCTGCGACCCCGGGACGCCCTCGCCGTACACGCCCGCGCTGGCGGCGCTCGGCATCGTTGTGGCGGGCGAACATGCCGCGGCCCACGTCACGGGCGGTCCGCGACCTGACCGCCTGGCCGTGACCAAGGCCCTCACTGCGGTGAACCCCGATCATCCCGAGCTCGCCGCCGCGCGCGCGGCGGGGATTCCCGTCGAACCCTGGCAGCAGGTCATCGCCGATGCGGCCTTCGGGCGGACGCTCGTGGGGATCGCCGGGACGCACGGCAAGAGCACGACGAGCGGCTGGCTGGTGCACGTCCTCGTCGCGGCCGGAGCGGACCCGTCCGCCTTCGTGGGAGCGTTGCTGCCCGGTGCCGTCACCGGCGGGCTTCCGGCGACCGCGCGCTGGGGCCATGGCGACGCGTTCGTGGTGGAGGCCGACGAGTACGCCGGCAATTTCGATGCCTACCAGCCGGATGTCGCCGTCCTGACCAGTGCCGAGTGGGACCACCCCGACGTCTTCGCTGATCGCGTGGCGGTCGCGGACGCGTTCGAGGGCTGGCTGCGCCGCATGCCCGATGCCGCGACGCTCGTGGCGAACGTCGGCGATCCGGGGGTCGAGCTCGTCGTCGAACGCCTGCTCGACCTGCCGGTCTCGATCATCGCGTACGCCCTCGTGGAGACCTCGCCGCAACGCGGTGGGTACCTGCGCGGCATCCGCGAGCGCTACATGAGCAATGCCGGCCCGGCCACGGCCGTCCTGGGTCGGATCGTGGCCGCCGATCCGGACGGGACGACGCTCGAGATGTACGGGCTCGAATCGCCGGCCGGCGCCCTGACCGTGCGGCTGGCAACGGCCGGCCGGCACAACGCGGCGAATGCCCTGGCGGTGGCGGGTGGCGCGGCGGCCCTCGGACTCGAACCCGAAGCGATCGCCGAGGGGCTCGGGAGCTTCACGGGCGTCGGACGCCGCCTCGAGCGCAAGGGCGAGGCGGCCGGGGTCGTGGTCTACGACGACTACGGCCACCACCCGACGGCGATCCGGGCGACGATCGCGGCGGTCCGCCAGCGCGAGCCGGGTCGCCGCGTGTGGGCGGTCTACGAACCGCTGACCTACCATCGGACGGCGGCGATGCTCGGAGCATTCGGGGACGCCCTGGCCACGGCCGATGCCGTGGCCGTTGCCGATATCTGGGCGGGCCGTGATCGCGATACGACAATCGTCTCGGCGGCGGACCTCGCGGAGGCCGTCCGGACGGCGAGATCCGGTTTGACGGTCCTCGCACCGGGGTCGGTGGAAGCGACTGCTGACGTTCTGGCGGCGGAAGTCCGCGCCGGCGACGTCGTCCTGGTGATGGGCGGGGGCGCGAGCTACCGAATCGGTGAACGACTCCTCGAGCGATTGGAGGCCAGCGGATGATCGATTACGTGAAGGCGGCGGCGTGGCTCGAGGCCTACGGCCGTGCCTGGCAGGGCTTCGACGGTGACGCGTGGGTCGCGCTGTTCACCGAGGACGCCGAGTACCATGAGGACCCGTTCGGGACGCCGCTCGTCGGGTCAAACGCGCTGCGGGCATACTTGCTGGAGGCTGCGGCGTCGGAACGCGATGTCGAGTTCACGGTGGAACGCCACTGGGCCTCCGGAACGACCGGGCTGGCGGCGTGGCACGCGAGTTTCGTCAGGCAGCCGAACGGACAGCAAGCCAGGCTCGCCGGATTCCTGACCGCGGAGTTCGCGGACGATCGCCGCGTCAGCCGCTTCCGCGAATGGACCGTCCGCGCGCCGGAGACCGCGAGCTAGGGAAGGAGGATCGATGGCCGGAGATCAATCGTTCGACGTCGTGAGCGACTTCGACGAGCAGGAGCTGCGCAACGCGCTCGACCAGGTGCGCCGGGAGGTCGGGACGCGCTTCGACTTCAAGGGTGTCACCGTCGATCTCTCGCAGGCCAAGGATGAGCTCATCCTGATCACCGACGACGAGTATCGGGCGACCGCGGTCAAGGACCTGATCGAATCGAAGGCGATCCGGCGCAGCCTCTCGCTCAAGATCTTCGACTGGGGCAAGGTCGAGGAAGCGGGCGGCAACAAGGTCCGCCAGCGGATCGGTCTCCGCCGGGGTCTCTCCGAGGACGTTGCCAAGACGATCACCAAGCTGATCCGGGACGAATTCCCGAAGGTCAAGTCACAGATCCAGGGTGACGCCGTGCGTGTCTCCGGCAAGAGTCGGGACGACCTCCAGCGCGTCATCGTTCGCCTGCGCGAGCTCGATCTGGCGGTTCCGCTCCAGTTCGAGAATTACCGCTGACATCGCCCCGAGAGGGGCCCGACCGAAGGAGCGCTGTCGCCATGACCGAGCTCGACGCCGCCACACCGCCGCCCGATCCCAGCGCCGAAGACGCGCTCGAACTCGAGAGGCCGGACGCGCTCGCCGGGCCCGCGCCCGCCGAGCCCGAAGAACCCGCCGAGCCCGCGCTCGAACCTGCCGAAGCAGCGCTCGAACCTGCCGAACCCGTCGAGCCGGCCGCGATCCCGCCGCCCGTTGAGCTCGAGTCGAACGCACCGGCCATGGATGAAGCGCCGGCCCTCCCGCCCGAGCTGGAACCGGTCGAGGTGCCCGGACCGCGAACCGTCGGTCGATTCATCGCCGACGTGCTGCGCGCCGCCGGTGTCCGATATGCGTTCACGGTGCCAGGTGAGTCATTCCTCGGTCTGCTCGACGCGTTCGAGGACGCCGGGATCCGCGTCATCGCGACCCGGCACGAGGGAGCGGCCGCCTTCATGGCCGAGGCCCATGGCCAGCTCACCGGCCGGCCCGCCGTCGCGCTCGGGACGCGAGCGGTCGGCGGCACGAACCTCGGGATCGGGATCCACACGGCTCGCCAGGACTCGACCCCGATGTTCGTGGCGATCGGCCAGGTCGAGCGAGCCCTGCTCGGTCGCGAGGCGTTCCAGGAGATTGACCAGGTCGCGACGCTCGGTGGCCTCGCGAAATGGGCGGTTGCACCGCGCTCCGCCGACGAGATCGCGGCGACGATGTCCGAGGCGGTCCGCCAGGCGCTCGGCGGGCGGCCCGGACCGGTCCTGCTGTCGCTACCCGAGGATCTTCTCGACGAGTTGATGCCCGAGGAACACCGGATCGACGTCACCCGGCCCACCCCGGCGCGGGCGAGCGATGACGAGATCCGGTCGGTCATCGAATTCCTCGCGTCCGCCGAGCGGCCAGTGATCGTCGCCGGCGGCGGGGTCCTGCGCGCGCGCACCTCGACGGAGCTGCTCCGTTTCGCCGAACTGCTGCAGGTCCCGGTCATCGCCGCCTGGCGGCGCGCCGACGTCATCTCGAACGACCACCCGCTCTTTCTCGGGATGGCGGGGTTCGGGGCTCCGGCGTCGGTCCGCGAGCGGCTCGACGCCGCTGATGCGCTCGTCGTCCTCGGGGCGCGCCTGAACGAGCCGACGACGTTCGGCTACGCCGTCCCTCGCGAAGGCCTGCCGTGGGCCCACGTCGATCTCGTCCCGGGTCAGGCGAGCGGGTCGTCACGACCGGCGATCACTGTCGCGACCGACGCAAAGGCATTCCTGAAAGCGGCCAATGAGCGGCTCCTCGGCCGTGCCGTCCTCGATGCCGCTCTCGTCGCCACGCGCCAGGAGCACAACCGCGAAGATCGTGCGGCCTTCGAGGCGGCCTCGGTCGTTGATGACGGGGCGTGGGATGGACCCGGCGTCCACCCTGGCCGGACGATCGCGACATTGCGCAGGGTCCTCCCCGATGACGCGATCCTGACATCCGATGCCGGCAACTTCGCGAGCTGGGCCGGCCGCGGCTTCCGGTTCCGCCGGCCCGGCACGTTCCTCGGGTCGACGTCGGGCGCGATGGGCTACGGCCTCCCGGCCGCCATCGCCGCCGCGCTCGTCCATCGCGATCGCCCGGTCGTGGCCCTCGTCGGCGACGGTGGACTCGGTATGACGATGGCCGAGATCGAGACGGCGGTCCGGGTTGCCGCGCGGGTGATCGTCGTCGTCTTCGACAACGAGCGGTATGGCACGATCCGGATGTGGCAGGAACGGCGGGGAACCGGGATCGGTGTCGCCACCGAACTCGGGTCGGTCGACTTTGCCTCGATCGCACGAGCGTGCGGTGCGCGCGGCGTCCGCGTCGAGCGTGACGCCGAGTTCGAACCGGCACTCCGGGCGGCGCTCGCCGCGGATCGGGCGACGGTCATCCAGGTCGTGCTCGATCGGGCCTGGGTGTCGATCGACCAGCGACCTGCCTGATGCGCGAGACGTTCCACCTCGTCCCGGAGGCGGGCTGGGAGGTCGCGGACCCGGATGTCCCGTACGAGGCGGGTTCGCTTGCCGATGAAGGCTTCATCCACTGCACCGACGGCGTCGAGGCGCTGGGGGCCACGTTCGATCGGTTCTATGCCACCGATCCGCGTCCGTTCCTGGCGCTGACGCTCGACCTCGACGCGCTCGAGGTCCCGTGGCGCCACGACGTCCCGGGGTCGCCGTATCCGCACATCTACGGGCCGATCGGGCGCTCGGCCATTCGGGCGATCAGCCGGGTCGAGCGTG
>JBDTNS010000069.1:0-9236 GCA_039933675.1 Chloroflexota bacterium | reverse complement strand
CCAGCACTTGTCCCGCCACTGGGATCAAATTCAAGATTCCGGCCGCGGCGAAACCGGGGGGCCACCCCCGGCCACGATCTGCGTCGTCTCCGGCGACGTCCACCACACGTATCTCGCCGAGGCCGACTATCCGGCGCCGGTCGCGTCGCGTGTCTACCAGGTCACCTGCTCGCCGATGCACAACACGATCCCGCGCTTGATGCGCACGGTCTTCCGGGCGGGTTGGAGCAGGCGTGCGGAGCGGCTCATGCGCCACCTCGATCGCTTCGCGGGCGTCCCGCCCGTGCCGATTCACTGGCATCACCCGACAGGGCCACATTTCGGCAACGCGCTGGCGATGCTTGTCTTCGACGGTCGGTCAGCGAACCTCGTTATCGAACGCTCGGTCAAGGCGCGGCCCCTGATCGCAGGCGAGGACCAGCACGAGTCGGAGGCAGGCCTCGAAATCCTCGTCGAAGTGGAGCTGACCGGGGTCCGCGAGACCTAACTCCTCCCAGACGCGGAATGCTGCTCGGGCCGCTGATCCCCGAACCCGCCCGGACGGGTAAGCCATCCGTACAGCGCGAGCGCTGCGACGCCGCCAAAGAGCGATGCCAGTACGTCGCTCGGGAAATGGGCACTGAGCGCGACCCTGGCCACCCCGACCATGGCCACCTCGACGACGACGAGCGCAACGATGAGGATCTTCAAGGCGAAGTGCTGGAGGACTCGCCAGCAGCGGATGGCGATGATGCCAAAGATCGTCAAAGCCTCCAGCACGTGGCCGGACGGAAAGCTGTAGACGACCCCCGGGATGTTGGGGTCCGTTCCCTCCGGCCGCGGGCGGGCGACGAGCTGCTTGACGCCTTCGCTCCCGGCCGTGATCGCGATCAACAGCAGGAGCACAACGAACGCCTCACGGCGCCGCTTGGTGACGAAGAGCCAGGCCACCATCCCGAGTCCAATGATGATCAACGGGATGTTGGCCGACTCCGAAAGAAGTCGCCACAGGTCAGCCCACGCGTTCCAGCTGCGCGCCAGGTCGAGCAACGGCTGATCGAAGCTGAACGTCACGTGGCTGTAGGCGAGCACGGTCATGACCAAGAAGCCGCCAAGACCGAGGAGGCCGACGACCAGCCAGGCGATTCTCGATCCCTCCGCGGCGCGAACGCCGCCCAATTCGCGACTACGTTCCGTGTCCTGATGCGATTCAACGGGTCGATCAGTGGTCATGGACAGGAACGATGAGGCCCACCGGCCACGGCCGCACATGCGTGCAGCGGGTGGACATAACAACGGTCGCGCAATTTGCTGCGCTCCGGCGAGTCGCGCGGCATCGTCGTCCGCGTCGGCCGCGACCGCCTTCGCCCACTCGATCGCGGAGCGAGGATCGTCAGCCGGGCCGAAACGGGACCGTGGCTGGAGGCAGCCAGCGGCCGCTGGCTGGACGTGGCCTACATCCCGTTCCGGCTGGGACCTGCCCCCGAGCCGCTCGGGTGTCTCGTCTTTGCGCTTCGTCCCGGCGCGGCATCGGGCCCGCTGTCGCACCGAATTGGTCCACGGCATCGATCGCGACCCGATCCGCCGAGCGCTCGTCTCCGGCCCTGCGTTCTTCGCCAGCGAGACCGGCTGCGAGCTCATCGCGGAGGGGATCGAGACCGAGGAGGAGCTGAAGGCGGTCCGCGGTCTCGGGATCGGGCTCGGCCAGGGCTATCTGCTCGGTCGCCCGGCGCCAGTCGCGGTCTGAGGTCGATCGCCGATGCGCGACGGGCCGGTACAGCGATCGTCGAAGCGTGATGACGGCTGGCTGGCCGCGGCGATGGCCGATGTCAGGCGCCCGAAGGGTCGCCGGTGTTACGGCTCCTCGACCCGGTGGATGGGGGAGCGGAGGGCGACCGGGTCACCGAGCCACGACGCCGCGGGCGTCGCCCAGTAGCGGGCCATCGCCTCCAGTCGTGCGGCGTAGGTCGCGCGTGCGGCCTCGAAATGCGGCCACCCGACATTGCTCGGTTCGACGGTGTAACCGACGTCCTCCAGTCGGGCGCAGGCGGCCTCGAAATCGCCACGCACGAGGGTCGTCGGCCGACCCGCTCGGAAGCCGATGTTCGAGATGTCCTCGACGAGGTGCGTGCCGACGCGCTTGAACAGCTTGGCCTCGCCCCGCGGCACGCCGGTGACCGTCGTGAGGATGAGGCACGAGGCATCGAGCATCGTCCCGAGGGCGCTGATCCACGACAGGTTGTCGTGGCTCGAGCGAAAGTAGCCGAGCAGCGGGAAGGCAACGTGCGAGTCGAGCACCTCGGCCGCCCAGTGTTCCCATTCGATGAAGAGGTCGGGGAGCCGCTCGACCAGATCGAGCTGGGCGTAGCTCTCGAGCAGCGCGACCGCCGAGGGCGGAGCGCCGGCTGCGGCCTGGAGCGCGACGACCTGGATCTCGCGGCGCTGGTATGAGCCGAAGAGGGAGAACAGGAACGTGACGACGAGGGCGACCGCACCGAGGCCCGTTACCGCGCCGGTCAGGATGATCACCCGTGCCTCCATCCCGACCGCCACGACGTCACCGAAGCCGAGGGTCAGGACCGAGGAAGCCGCGAAGTAGATCGCGCTGCCCAGGTCCGCGGGTGGCGGCTGGAGCTCGACTCGCAGCGCGTACATCAGCAAACCGTAGCCGAGGATCAGCGCGGCGAGCCATGCCCCGAGGAGGACGATCGCCATGGCCGGGGCGAACGTCCCCAGCAACCGCTCGTACGATCGCTCTGGCCGCCCGTCCCGAATCGCGCGCACGACCCGCCAGCAGCCCCGGACGAGGTAGCGGCTGATCCGGAACCAGCCGGGCGTGGGGCGAGGGACAACGATCGTCTCGAACATGTCCCAGAAGGCCAGCGCGAGCAGGAGTAGGCCGAGAACGAAGACTGCGGCGTCCATCGGGCGGACAGGTCTTGATCGAGCGGACAGGTCTTGATCGAGCGGTTCCGGCGTCCTATCCGATCGCGCGCATCCGGTTGTTCTTTGCCTCGTGCGTGATCTCGGCGAGGCCGAGGGCCTCGAGGAGCGGCGGCATGTAGGTGCCGAACCGGCCGCGGAGACCCTTCTTGAGGCCGTACCAGCCGCCGAGCGGGTTGTCGTCGGCTCGACCCCAGGCCTCGACCGTCCCGTCGGGTGCGGGTTTCTGCTCGTCGGTGCCGCCGAGGGCCATCCAGTCGCCGTGCTGCTTGAGCATTGCGTGCAGGTCGTCGATCGCCCGGGCGTCGTACAACAGCTTGGTGCCGCCCACCTGGCAGACGATCGTCGGCGAAGCCGATACGTCGTCGCGGTACATCGTGTATTCGGACGTTCCGGGTGGGGTCTTCAGGACCCAGGGATCGTCCTTGGTGCCGGTGCCGTTTGCCATCCTGTCCTCCTCGTGCTCGTGGTCGCCTCCTACGTTACGCCAGCCCGCGCGCGTCCATGATCCTCCCCCAGTGGAAGACCCGGACCGCGAGCAGGACACCGAAGGCCGCCAGGACGAGGACGGCGGCGGCGGCGATTGACGCATCCAGTTCGCCGCCCTGGAACTGCGAGTAGACGACGAGGGGAAGCGTCTGGGTGCGGCCTTCGACGTTCCCCGCGAACATGATCGTCGCCCCGAACTCGCCCAATGACCGCGCCCACGTCATCACCAACCCGGCGGCCAGCGAGGCACCGGCGAGCGGGAGCGTGATGGCGCCCAGGACCTGCCGCTCGGATGCGCCGTCGACCCGGGCCGCGTCCTCGAGGTCCCGATCCACCGCGGCGATCCCGGTGCGCGCCGAACGGATGAAGAACGGCGCGGCGACGAACGTCTGGGCGAGGATGACCGCGACCGTCGAGAAGGCAACGGAGATCCCCAGCACCTCCAGCGGCGCGGCGAGGAGGCCGCGGCGGCCCAGCACGAGCAGGAGCGCCAACCCCGCAACCGATGGCGGGAGGACGATCGGCAGGTCGACGAACGCCTCGATGAACCCCTTGCCGCGAAACCGCCGACGGGCCAGGACGAAGGCGAGCGGCAACCCGAGCGTGACGGTGATGGCGAGGCTGATGACGGTCGTGACGAGACTGAGCGACAGCGCGTCGATGACGACCGGCGAGACGATTGCGGTCGCGAGCGACCCATCGATGATCGCGCGCGCCACGAGCGTGACGACCGGGAGACCGAGAAAGAGCGCGAAGACTCCCGCGACGGCGGCAAGCGAGCGGTCGCCCCAGCCGTTGCGCCGTGCCCCCGCCGGTCCGGGCCGGTCGACGACGGCGGGTGTGTCGAACACGGCGTCGATCACGACGTCGATGTCACGCCCGCGACTCCTTCGAGGACGGGATCTCGACGATGACGTTCGTCGACTTGACGACGCAGACGGCCTCGTCGCCAACCTTGAGGTCGAGTTCCTCGACCGCCTCGGCCGTCATCAGGCTGACCAGGCGATGCGGACCGGCGATCACCTCGACGACGGCGGCGACGCCATCGCGTTCCACCCGGGTGATGATCCCCGGGAAACGGTTACGGGCCGACTGCGCCACGATCGGACGATCGGTTGCGCTCTGCCGGCGTTGATCCAGAAGTCGCGACACCTCGTCGATCTCGATCAGCCGCTGACCGCCTTCCGAGCGGTCCATGTGGAGCCGGCCTTCGGTCTCCCAGCGTCGCAGCGTCTCGACCGAGACCCCGAGCATCTCGGCCGCCTGCCCGACCCGGATGCGACCGGCCGGATGGTCATCGTGGTGCGTCATGTCGACGAGTATGACCGACATCCTCGGCTGCGTCTCTAGAGGTTTGCCTGCCACCGGGAGGATCTTGCTCGCGTGATCAGGCCGCGGCGGCGCCGTCCGTGGCAGTCTGTCGTCGATGGCCACGCACGACGACCGATCCGACCTTCCGCGGCGCGTCCCGCTGTCGCATCGTCGCGCCCTCGTCGCCCGTTACACGCGGCTCCGGCCGATGGTGGGGATCGCGAACGTCCGCCTCCACTTGGCGGACGAGGCAAGCGAGGTCTGGCAGGCAACGGCGGCGGCCACCGGTGTGTCGAGCGTGCCGATCCCGTTCTGGGCGTTCGCCTGGGCGGGCGGGCTGGCGATTGCGCGGTACATCCAGGAACATCCCGAAGAGGTGGGCGACAAGTGCGTCGTCGATTTCGCGACCGGCTCGGGTCTGTGCGCGATCGTGGCGATACGCCACGGGGCGGCGATGGCGATCGGGGTCGATATCGATCCGTTCGCGGAGGCCGCGGTGGCCCTCAACGCTCGTGCGAACGGCGTGCGCGTCGGGTTCATCGGCCGCGACCTCCTAGACGAGGAACCGCCCGACGCCGACCTTCTGCTGGCCGGCGACACCTGGTATGAGGGCCCGCTGGCCGACCGTGTCCTGCCATGGCTTCGCCGTGCGGCGGCGAAGGGGACGCGGGTGCTCGTCGGCGATCCTGGTCGCCGCTTTCTGCCGGCCGGCGACCTCCAGGCACTGGCGGCTTACGAGGTCACCACCACGACACAGCTCGAGGATCGCGCCGTGCTCCGGGCTCGGGTCTTCACCATGCCGGGACCGGGCGGGGGCCACAGCGAGATCTGACACGCCGCCAGGCCTGTCGCGAGACACGATTGGCTCCCCGGATCAGGCTGGCAACGACCTTGACGAGGTCGGGGCGCAGATCGACGAGGTGACCGAAGTTGGCCACGCCGGCCCCCGCGTCGTCGACGGCGAGGCGCACGTCGGGCCGAGGCGCGTTGGGCGGGGAGCGGCGCGCCCGATCCTCCCTCAGTGCAGGAGCGTGCCCGCGGGGATGAGGTCGATCCCGTCGGGCTCGAAGAGGCGGCCCGCCGAGCGCCCGCCCACGTCGGTCGTGCCGTATTGCCAGACGATCCGCTTCGTCTTCGGATCGATGACGATCACCCTCGAGCGGAAGTCGTCGTTGAGGGCGATCGTCCCGTCCGGCAGCATGACCGCCAGGCTCGGGTGGTTAAGGCGGCCGGGGCCAGTCTTCGGCCCATATCGCCAGAGGACGTGGCCCTGCGGGCTCACCTCGAGGACCGCTCCCGGGTTGCTGTAGTCGACGATGAGGACGTTGCCATCGGGCGTGAGCTGCGCGTCCGATGGGTAGCTGACGGGGACGTGGATGTCGAAGAGGATCTTATCGGTCGGGCTGAGCCGGACGACCCGCGACCCGCCGATCTCGGTGATCAGCAACCCGCCGTCGGGGAGTGGTGTGTCGCCATTGGGATTGTTGAAGCTCGTCGGCGGGTGGTGGCCGCACGATCCGGCTCGGCCCCAATGGCGGACGACGGTCTTCGCGGGGTTGATCTCGAGGATCCGGCAGTTGCGGATGTCGGCGACGACGATGTCGCCGTTGGCCAGCGGGTAGGCGTCGTCCGGCGTGTGGAGATAACCGTTCGCCGCGCCCAGCTTGTTGTAGTGGCCGTACTGCCAGACCACCCGCCCCGTCGCGATGTCGATCCGGTCGATGACCTGGTGCGCCTCGTCGTTGGCGACGATCGTCCGGCCATCAGGCGCGAGGAACGCGTCGTCCGCAGCGAACGCCTGGCCCTTCGGCAGGGCATCCACCGCGGGGAACTGCCACAGGATCCGTTTCGCGTCGTCGACGATGAGGAGGCGGCCGTTACCTCGGTCGGCGATCAGGAGCCCAAGGCCGAAGCGGCCCGTTGTCGCTGGCGAACTGCCCGGCGGGTCCGATGCCGGAGGGTCCAGCGAGGCGGTCGGGCTACCCGAGGCGATCGGGTGGCCGATCGAGGCGAGCGGCGACGGGACGCCATTTGGGACGGCACCGTTCGTCGGGCTCCCGGATTGCCCGGCCGCGAGGCCGCTGCCGCCCGGCCAGTGCGTGGCCGCCAGCGCGGTCAGAACAAGCACGAGAGCCGCGGCAATGGCAAGCGCGATCCCCACCGCACGGGAGAATGCCGTGGGTCTGTTCATCGGCGCCAGATATCGCTGGCGAACCTGAACGTCACCTGAATCGTGGCAGCGCCAGCCGAAATGTTGCGCCGGAGCCAACCTGGCTGATCACGGTCAGCCGGCCGCCATTCCGCTCGGCCAGGCTGCGGGCGATGGCGAGGCCCAGTCCACTCCCGTCGGGTGTTCCCGCATCGGCTCGCACGCGATAGAACGGGTCGAAGATCCGCTCAAGATCGGCCTCGGCGATCCCGGGGCCTGCGTCCGAGACGTCGACGATCTCCTCGCCATCCGTCCTCCGAGTGGAGACCCTGAGGTGCGCCTCGCGGCCGCCGTAGCGGACCGCGTTGTCGAGCAGGTTGAGGACGATCCGCCGGACCTCGTCCGGATCGGCCGACACGACGAGGTCGGTGGCAAGCGTCAGCTGCGGTCGAGGCGTTTCGGGATGCGCCCCGATGAACTCCTCGAGCGCCTCGGCGGTTAGCACAGACAGGTCGATCGGTTCGCTCCGGCGGTCGACGGCATGCTCGTCCGAGCGGGCGAGGAGGAGCAGATCATTGGTCAGTCGCGAGAGGCGTTCGGCCGAGACGCCGATCCCGGCGAGCGCGGTCAGGAGCTCGTCGGGCGACCGCTCCCGGTCGGTGGCGTCGTCGGCCATCGCCCGGATCGCGGCCAGCGGCGTCCTGATCTCGTGCGAGGCATCGGCGACGAACCGGCGCTGGCGGGCATGCGCTTCGCGGATCGGTCGGAGCGTCCGCGAGGCGAGCAGCCAGGCGGCGACACCGACGAGTGCGACCACGACGACGTAGGCGACGACGAGCGCGCCACCGACCCGCCCCAGCGTCGCCTGGTAGGCGGCGTCGGCGGCCTGCTCGTTGCTGAGCTCGGGACCAATGTCGAATTCCGGGGCGAGGATCGTCGCGAATCCAACGTAGAAGACCGTGCTGAAGACGCCGAGGACGATCGCGAACAGCGCGATGTAGAGCAGCGTCAGCCGCCGCCGAGCCCGTCCGAACATCAGCCGTCGCCCCGGAGCCGGTAGCCCGAGCCGCGGATCGTCTCGATCAGACCGTCTCGGCGGCCGTCATCGATCTTGCGGCGGAGGCTCCGGATGTAGACCTCGACGATGTTCGACTCGGACACGAAGTCCGCGTCCCATAGCGCCCCAATGATGCGGTCCTGGGTGAAGAGCTGCCCTGGGTGGCTGGCGAGGAGCTCGAGCAGGGCGAATTCCCGGGCGGTCAGGCGGATTCGGCGGGTTCCGCGGCGGACACCAAGGATTGCTGGATCGAGCTCGAGGTCGCCGATCGTGATCCGCGGAGCGCGGTCGTCGACCGAGCGCCGCCGCAGGGCGCGCACTCGGGCACGAAGCTCGGCCATCGCGAAGGGCTTGGCCAGGTAGTCGTCTGCGCCGCTGTCCAGCCCGGCGACACGATCCTCGACGGCATCGAGCGCCGTGAGCATGAGGACCGGCGCGTTGAAGCCGCGCTCTCGCAGGGTCGCGCAGACGGCGAACCCGTCCATCCCGGGGAGGACGACATCGAGGATCACCAGCTCGTATGGATAGGCGGCCGCCCAGTCGAGGGCTTCGGCTCCATCGCCTACGAGGTCGACGGCGTGGCCGTCGGCGACCAGACCGCTCCGAACGGCGTCGGCGATGGCCGGCTCATCTTCGACCAGGAGAATGCGCAGGGCGGGCTCCTCACTCGCGGCGACCGGCTGGAACGATATGGCAGTATCGCCGTTGGAAGCCTCTCGGGCGATGCCCCGCCATGGCATTAGGGGATTGACGATTCGGTCGCTCGACTACTACGGTGGCGGCGACCGTCGCTCGGGAGCCGCGAGGCACGGCCCAATTGTGCTGTCGCGACCTCCGAGAGAACGGAGGATGCCGGGCGATTGAACGCGACGTGTTCGGGCTGAACTCCCGTTGATGAGCCGTGAGCGCGCAGCGGCGCGCCCTCCATGAGGAGCCCAAACCTTGGCTACATCGGCTGCTGCTGTCCCTGGCGTGACTCCGGAATACCGCTTCAAGCTCCCATTCGTCATCAGCGCGTCGGCGGCTGGGACGATCATCGAGTGGTACGACTTCTACCTGTACGGTGTCCTGGCGGCCTTTTTCTCCACGCAGTTCTTCCCCACAGGTGATGCGACGACGGCCCTGCTCGCGTCGTTGGCGACGTTCGGCGCCGGGTTCGCCGTGCGGCCCTTCGGCGCCGCCGTCTTCGGGCGCATCGGCGACATCGTCGGACGCAAGTTCACGTTCCTGGTGACGATCGGCGTCATGGGGACTTCGACGGCGCTCGTCGGTGTCCTCCCGACGTATTCGCAGATCGGGATCCTCGCG
>JBDTNS010000068.1:0-9271 GCA_039933675.1 Chloroflexota bacterium | reverse complement strand
CGGCCGGGGCCGACCCCTCGCCCGCGCCGACCACCGATCGGTAGTAGACGCACGACACGCTCTGGAGGAGCGACACGAGGGTCAGCTCGGCGGGCTCGATCACGCCGCTGACCCGGACCTCCCCTGCAGCGATCGACGCGATCGGCGAGGTCGAGGTGTCGGCCACGCGGATCAGCGTCCGATAGCCGCCGAAGCCACGGGCAAGCAGCACGAGGCCGACTGCGACGCCCACACCCGCCAGTCCCGTCACCCCCGAACCCGACCACACATCCACCTCGCCATCGTACGGGACGGGCGGGTCGTCCTGAACGGCGTAACGCGACCCGCCCACTGGCGTCATCCATCCGACGGACCGGACCTGAGGCTCCCGCGCGACAGCCGTGTGCTAGCCTCGCCGGACGCCGGGACTGGGATCCTGGCAAAGCGCTGGAGGACTCGCATGCGGTTGAACGAGTGGCGGGCGAAGGCGCCGTTGAAGGACTCGGTCGCGCCCAAGGTCATGGCCACTGTCGAGGCCGCGCTCGGGCTCCTCGGGGCCGAGGCCGATCCCGAGTGCTGGATCGTGTGGGGCGACGATCCGTCGGTCCGCTACATGATGTTCGTCCCGACCGCGCCCGGGCTCCTCCAGGTCAACGTCCGCGTGGCCGTCCCGGGCGAGGGCCCGCGGGCCAGCGGCAAGGTCATCCGCTGGAACCGCATCCAGCTCGGGGAGCTGGCCATCGAGATCCAGGCGGGTCACCGGCTCGTGACCTTCCAGGTCGAGTCGCAGCCGCTCAACGGAGCGGACGCCGCCGCGGACGCGATCGCCAGCTTCGCCCACGCGCTGTTCGCGGCCGCCGATGGCCGCCCGGCCCCGACCCCCACGCGGATCCCGCGCCTCGCGGCACCAAAGGCAGCGACGCGCTGATCCGCCGGGCCGCGATGGCCCACGGATCACCGGGTAACGATGGCGACCGCCGATCGAAATCGGCTGCCGGGGCCGGACGTCAGCCCCCTCCGGCGGACGATCCGCTACTGGTTCTCGCGCATCGTGGTCGCGACCGTTTTGCGCGCGTACGCGCGCGTCAATATCGATGGCCGCGCTCGCCTTCCATCAGGGCCGGCCATCTATTGCTTCAACCACCTGAGCTGGGCGGACCCCTTCGTCTTGATGGCCGTCCTCCCATTCCGGCCGCGGCTGTGGTTCTTCGGACCCAAGGAGGAGGACATGGGAAGTGGCGGCCGGAATCGGCTCATGTACTGGACGGGCACGGCGATCCCCTACAAGCCGGGCAAGAACGATCTGATCGATGCCACGCGGCGCGTCGCGGCGGTGATCGACAGCGGGTCCATCGTCGCCATCGCTGGCGAGGGTCGAATCCACGTCCGCGAGTCGGAGCTCCTCCCGCTGAGCGAGGGCGCAGCCTACTTCGCACTCCGCTCGGGAGTACCGCTCGTCCCCGTGGCGATCAATGGGACGAGCTGGCTCCGCTTCGGCGGCCGGATCCGGGTTCGCGTCGGGGAGCCGATCACGGTCGCAGGTCGGCCGTCACGCGACGCGGTCATCGAGGGGACCGCGCGCCTGACCGCGGCCCTCACGGCGATGGTCGCCGGCGCTCCGGACCTTCCTGAATCCGGGCGGGTCGGCCGATGGGTGACGGAGTTCTTCAACGACTGGCCCGAGGGGTCGCGGGCGGCGGCCCGCGCGGCCTCCGAGGCCGCCCGTCTGCCATACTTCGGGCCGAACGAATGACACGAGGGAGGCACCGTGGCAGCGACCGGTCTGTCGGCCGATCCGAAGGAATACCGAGCCCGCCTCGCCGAACAGAGCGATGACCAGATCGACGCGTGGGCCGCGGAGCTCATGCGCGACGTCGCGATCCGCCGCGGAGTCATCCGGGTCGTCGAGGATTTCCAGCGCTCCACCCGTCTCGATGATGCTGGTTTCGAACGGGTGTTCGCTCGTGGCGGTGGGCCACCGGCGGTCATCGGGCACGACGCGGCGGGGCGGCTGATGGTCCCGTCGATCACGCTCTTCGCGCTCGTCCCCGGGATCCGGGCGCAGGTCAACGATGGCCGGGCCAGGCTCATCGAGTACCTGCTCGAGAACTTCGACGAGATCGTCTACGTCTGACGGGCAGCCCCGCCTCGTCGCGCCTCTCCCCCTTGCCGCTCGAATGGGCGGCCTGATCCGCCTGACACACCCGTTCCCGTGCCTGCTCGACGGGCTCGTCGTCGCGGCTGTCTCGCTCCTGGCTGGTGCAGACACCGTCGTGGCGGTCCGGCTCGGGGTCTCGATGACCGCCCTCCAGGCCTCGATCGGGACGCTCAACGACCTGGTCGACGCGCCCCGCGACGCGGGCCGCAAGCCCGGCAAACCGATCCCCGCTGGCGTCGTGTCGCCGGGTCTCGCCCGGCTGGTGGTCGTCGCGGCCGGGGTTGTCGGGCTGGCGCTTGCCGTCGCTTCGGGAGGGCCGCTGCTCGTCCTCGGTCTGATCGTCCTGGGGATCGGCTACGGCTACGACACGTGGTTCAAGGGAACGGCCTGGTCGTGGCTCCCGTTTGCCGTGGGGATCCCGCTCCTCCCGGTCTTCGGCTGGCTTGGGGCTGCCGGCGGGCTGCCCCCCGGGTTTGCGATCCTCGTCCCCGCGGCGGTTGCCGGGGGAGCGGCCCTCGCGATCGCCAACGCGCGAGCGGACATGGAACGCGATGCCGCCGCCGGCATCAACTCGGTGGCACTTCGGCTCGGTCCCGCGCGGTCCTGGACGATCCACGCCGCCCTCCTTGGCGGAGTCATCGGTGCCGCGATCGTGACGCTGGTGGCCGCGGGCGGCGTTTCGCCCGCCGCAGTCTTGGCCGCCGCTGGCGCGGCGGTCCTCATCGCGGTGGGGGTCGTCATCGGGCGGACGGGCGACCGCGTGCAGCGCGAGCGGGCATGGGAACTCGAGGCGGTTGGTCTTGGCGTGCTCGCGGTCGCCTGGCTGGCCGGGATCCGTCTCGGCGGCTAGCAGGCGGGGTCAGTAGCCGGCGTCGTCGCTCCGGACGATCGCGATGGCGTTCTCGAGGCGGAGCTTCGCGATCGTCAGGTACTTGGCGAGGTTGGCCCGGTCGGTCGCGCCGATCGACGCCCGGAGCTCGGCGCTGCTCAGCACACCGACGAGGCTGTCGACGGCATCGGTCAGCCCCTGCTTCGCGTTGACCAGCGAATCGTCCGAGATCGGTACGGTCGTCCCGGTCGTCTCCGATGACCACAGGTCGTCGCGCTCGTCCTCCTCGGTGCGGTCCGGCTCGGTCGCGACCGTCTCGACGTCGACGATGTCCTCGACAGCACCGGGCCGGGTCCGCCGACCCTCGATCTTGTCGCGCAGCTTGATCAGCGTGAGTTCGCCTCGCGCGACCTGCTCGGCCAGTTTCCGGCGCTTCTTCGGGTCCTCAACCTTCATCAGCTCGTAGGCATGCGACAGGCTGTCCTTGCGCAAAGACACGAGCTCGCGGATCTCGGGCGGCGCGTCGGCCAGGCGCAACCGATTCTCGAGATAGCCCTTGTCCTTGCCGAGCTTGTCAGCCAACTTGCGGATGCTGTAGCCGTGCTCGTGGACCATCCGGTCGTACATCGCGGCTTCGTCGAGCGGCGAGAGGTCCTCGCGCTGGAGGTTCTCGATGATCGCGATCTCAAGCGCCGTGTCGTCGTCGATCTCCTCGATGAGCGCGGGGATCGTCATCAGCCCGGCGAGCTTCGAGGCTCGCCACCGCCGTTCGCCGGCCACAATCTGGTACGTGTTCGCGCCGAGCGGGCGGACGAGGATCGGCTGGAGGACGCCGTGCTCGCGGATTGAGGCGGCGAGCTCGTTGAGCGCATCCATCTCGAAGACGAGGCGGGGCTGCTCGGGGTTCGGCTCGATGTGATCGACCGGGACGAGGCGGACGCCGATCGCACGCGTCGAGCCGTCCGGCGTCAGGAGGCTGACGATGGCGGGCGAGAGCGTGGTGTCCTCGGAGAGCCGGCGCGCCGCTGCTGCGCGAAAATCAGTTCGGGCCAAGGTCGATCACCTCCCGGGCGAGCGCGCGATAGGTCCTGGCCGCATCGCTGTTGCCGGCGTACGTCGTGATCGGCCGACCGACGAGCGGTGCTTCCCCGAGCTTCACGGTGTTGCGGACGATGCTGGCGAAGACGTGATGGTCGCCGACCCCGCGCAGCTCGTCGAGCATATCGCGGGCGAGGTTCGTCCGACCGTCGAAGAAGGTGGGAAGCAAGCCGATGATCTTCAGATCGCGGTTCAGCTTGAGTCGGATCGCGTTGATGACCTTGACCAGGTTGTTGAGGCCCTTCATCGCGTAGTACTGCGTCTGGACCGGGATGATGACGCCGGTCGCCGCGACGAGACCGTTGACGGTCAGGAGGCCGAGGTTCGGCGGGCAGTCGATCAACACGTAGTCGTATGACGTGATCTGTCCCTCGAACGCTTCGCGCAGGATCTGTTCGCGGCCGAGCGCGGTGAACAGTTCGCCCTCGGTCGACGCGAGATCGATGTGCGCAGGGGCCACATCGATCCCGGCGGTCTCGGTGGGGAGGATGACCTCGGCGAGGGTCGACCGGCCGTCTGCCAGGACATCGGCCATCGAGCGCTCGACGGTGTTGAGGTTGATCCCGAGACCCGCGGTGAGATTGGCCTGCGGATCCATGTCGACACAGAGGACGCGGAAGCCTTCTTCGGCGAGCGCACCGGCGAGATTGATCGCCGTCGTGGTCTTGCCGACGCCGCCCTTCTGGTTGGCGATCGCGATCACGTTCGTCACCAAGGCATCACCTCAGGTTCGCTTGGGCGCGGCACAGAGGCCGACGGGGGAGGGGGATCCAGTGCCGTCATGGTACCCCCCGACGTTGCTGACGGGCACCCGGTTATCCACACGCTTTGCGAGTTGTTCACCGAATCTGTGGATATCCGGGCATCGTCGATCCGCCCGCCGACGTGGCTATGATGTGGGCGTCCTTGCGCAAAGACAGCCGGATTGGAGTCCTCGAACGGTGTCGACCAATGCGGAGCGAATCGATCGCCTCGAACAGATGCGGGCCCTGTCCAAGCTGGGCGGCGGCGCGGCGCGTGTTGCGAAGCAACATGACGCAGGCAAGCTGACGGCACGCGAGCGCCTCGACCTGCTCCTCGATCCGGGCTCATTTGTCGAGCTCGATGCGTTCGTGACGAATCGGAGTGCGGGCACGGCCGAGTCGTTCCTCGGCGACGGCGTCGTGACCGGCCACGGCGAGATCGACGGGCGAACGGTGTTTGTCTTCAGCCAGGACTTCACGGTCTTCGGTGGCTCGCTCTCCGAGGCATATGCCGAGAAGATCTGCAAGGTCATGGACCTCGCGATGAAGGTCGGCGCGCCGATCGTCGGCCTGAACGACTCCGGCGGCGCGAGAATCCAGGAAGGCGTCGTTTCGCTCGGCGGATATGCGGACATCTTTCTGCGCAACGTCCTCGCGTCGGGGGTCGTGCCGCAGATCTCGATCATCCTCGGTCCGTGTGCCGGCGGCGCCGTCTACTCGCCGGCGATCACCGACTTCACCGTGATGGTCGAGGGCACGAGCTACATGTTCGTGACCGGACCGAGCGTCGTAAAGACCGTGACCCACGAAGACGTCGATGCGGAGTTCCTCGGGGGTGCAATGACCCACACGACACGAAGCGGCGTGGCGCATCTCGCGGTGCGCGATGAGGCAGGCGCCATGGACGCGGCGCGCGCGCTGCTGGCCCACCTCCCGCAGAACAACATGGCATTGCCGACGGTGGCGCCGGCCACTGACCCGAGCGACCGGATGGACGCGGCGCTCGACAACGTCGTCCCGGACGATCCGCGGACGCCGTACAACATGCACGACGTCCTGCGCGCTGTCGTCGATGACGGCGCGTTCCTGGAGATCCAGCCGGGCTGGGCCGGAAACATCATCGTCGGGTTCGCCAGGCTCGGGGGTCGGAGTGTCGGGATCGTTGCGCAGCAGCCCGCGGTGATGGCCGGGTCGCTCGACATCGATGCGTCGGTGAAAGCCGCCCGTTTCGTCCGAACCTGCGACGCGTTCAATGTTCCGCTGGTCACGTTTGTCGATGTCCCAGGGTTCCTGCCGGGCGTCGGCCAGGAACACGGCGGGATCATCCGCCACGGCGCGAAGCTCCTGTACGCCTATGCCGAGGCCACCGTTCCGAAACTGACCGTCATCACTCGCAAGGCGTATGGCGGTGCCTATGACGTCATGAGCAGCAAGCACATTCGCGGTGACATGAACTTCGCGTGGCCGACGGCGGAGATCGCGGTGATGGGCGCGGAAGGCGCCGTCGGCATCATCAATCGCGATGCTCTTGCCGCGGCCGACGATGCCGACGCCGAACGGGCGCGTCTCGTGGCCGTCTACCGCGCGGAGTTCGCGAACCCCTATGTTGCCGCCGCGCGCGGCTACGTCGACGACGTGATCCGGCCATCCGAAACACGACCGCGTCTCATCCGGGCACTCGAGGTGCTCGCCGATAAACGGGACGTCAACCCTCGAAAGAAGCATGGCAATATCCCGCTCTGAACGTCCGGCTGCTGAGTCGTCTTTGCGCAAAGACAACCTGCCCCGATGACCTCCGCGGACCCGCCGTTCGGTCGCGTCCTGGTCGCCAACCGCGGGGAGATTGCGGTCCGGATCATCCGCGCCTGCCACGAACTGGGGATGGAGTCGGTTGCGGTCTACAGCGATGCGGACCGCGACGCCCGGCACGTCCAGCTGGCGGACATCGCCGTCCGACTGGGGCCGGCGCCGGCATCCGAGAGCTACCTGCGGATCGATGCCGTGGTCGACGCCGCGCGATCGACGGGCGCGGAGGCGATCCATCCCGGCTACGGGTTTCTCTCTGAGCGTTCGGCCTTCGCCCGTGCGGTCGAGGAGGCGGGCATCGTCTTTGTCGGGCCGCCGCCAGGGGTGATCGACGCGATCGGCGACAAGGCGCGGGCCAGGGCGGTCGCGCGGTCGGTGGGGGTCGAGACCGTTCCGGGTTCCATCGAACCGGTGCGAACCGATCGGCCCGATTTGCTCGATGCGATCGTTGTCGAAGCCGGCCGGATCGGCTTCCCGCTCCTCGTCAAGGCGGCGGCCGGCGGTGGGGGACGGGGGATGCGCCGTGTGGCCTCGGCGGCCGAACTGCCCGCCGCGCTGGCCGCCGGCTCGGCCGAGGCGGCATCGGCATTCGGCGACGGCACCGTCTACCTCGAGCGAGAGATCCGGCCGGCCCGCCACGTCGAGGTCCAGTTGCTCGGCGACACGACGGGCAGGATCATCGCGATCGGCGAGCGCGACTGCTCGCTCCAGCGGCGCCACCAGAAGCTCATCGAGGAGGCACCGGCTCCGGGCCTGAGCGCCGACTCAAGGCGGGCGCTCCACGCCATGGCCGTTCGACTCGGCGAGGCGTCGGGGCTGCGCAATGCGGCGACCGCGGAGTTCCTCGGCGCGCCCGATGGAATGTTCTACTTCCTCGAGGTCAATACGCGGCTCCAGGTCGAGCATGGCGTAACCGAGCTGGTGGCCGGCCTCGACATCGTCCACGAGCAGTTCCGGCTCGCCGCCGGCGCCCCGTTATCGGCCGCAGCACTCGCCGCGGCAGACCGTGCGAGCGAACCGGACGGCCATGCGATCGAGGTTCGGCTTTCGGCGGAGGACCCGTCTCGCGACTTCGCGCCGACCCCCGGCCGGATCCGGCGCTGGATCATGCCCGCTGGCCCGGGGGTCCGCATCGACACGGGGATGGGTCTGGGCGATCGCGTTCCACCGGAGTACGACAATCTCGTCGCGAAGATCCTCGTCCATGCCCCCGACCGGGACGGCGCGATCGACCGGCTCCGAGGGGCACTCGATGAGACCGAGATCGCCGGGATCCAGACGACCCTTCCGTTTGACCGGTTCGTCGTTCGCCATGCCGGGTTCCGGGCAGGCGACCTCTCAACTGATTGGGTCGCCGATCAATGGGATGGGCCGGCCGAGCGCGGGCGGTATGCGGGCGCGGCCGCCAAAGCTGCGGCGCGCGCGCTGGTGGATGGTGTTCCGGCGCTCGGTGATCCAGGCCCGAGCGTCCCGGAGCGCCCGGCACAAGCCGCGCCCGGCGACGGGTGGGGGGCGGCCGCTCGTGCGGATGCCATCGACCGGTGGCCGCGATGACCCGCCTCAGGGTCACGGACCGATCGACCGGGGAGACCCTCGCGGAGGTTGACCCGGGCGATCGTGTGGCCCCGGCGCCTCACGGTGAGCGCGCGGTCGTCCTCGCCGGCGCGGCGCCGCCGACGGCCCGGGGCCGCCTGCCGGTTGAGGTCGTCGTCGCGGGCTGGCGCTTCGAGCTCGAGGTTGAGGATGCCGACCTTGCGGCCCTGCGTGAGCGGGCGACGGCCGGCGGGGCCGCCGCGATCCATCACGGACCGACCGAGGTTCGTGCCATCATCCCGGGACGCGTCGTATCCGTGGCCGTCACCCCGGGCGACGCCGTCGTGGCCGGCCAGCGGCTCCTCGCGGTGGAGGCGATGAAGATGGAGAATGAGCTGCGGGCGCCCCGCGACGGCACGGTCGAGCGGGTGGCCGTCGCGGTCGGAGAGACCGTCGAACTCGGCGATCCCCTGGTCCTGCTGCGGTGACCAGACCCGGGCGACCGACGGGCGAGGCACCGGATCCGGCCCGAGACCGCTGGCGCGAAACCCTCCGCGCCAAGGCCCTCAAGGCCGCCCCGGAGCGCCGCGAACCGTTCGAGACGTCGTCGGGGATCGTCATCCGCGACCTCTACACACCGGCCGACACGGCCGGACTCGACGAGGATCGCGACCTCGGTCGCCCCGGGGAGTACCCGTTCACCCGGGGGGTCCAGCCCACGATGTACCGGAGCCGCTTCTGGACGATGCGCCAGTACGCCGGGTTCGCGACGGCCGAGGAGACCAACCGGCGCTTCCGCTACCTCCTGGAGCAGGGTCAGACGGGGCTCTCGGTCGCCTTCGACCTGCCGACCCAGATGGGCTACGACTCCGACGCAGCGGAGGCCGAGGGCGAGGTTGGCAGGGTCGGGGTCCCGATCTCGAGCCTGGCGGACATGGCGGTCCTGCTCGACGGGTTGCCGCTCGGCGAGGTCTCTACGTCGATGACGATCAATTCCACGGCGCCGATCCTGCTGGCGCTGTACGTTGCGGCCGCCGAGGCCCAAGGCGTGCCGCGAGCTGCCATCGCCGGCACGACCCAGAACGACATCCTCAAGGAGTACATCGCCCGCGGCACGTACATCTT
>JBDTNS010000067.1:0-9308 GCA_039933675.1 Chloroflexota bacterium | reverse complement strand
TACGACGTCTCATCGGGGCTCATCGACTACGCCGACGCCGGCGCGCTCGAAGTCGCGGCCGGCGTCGATCCGGCCGGGTTGCCGGCCGCGCTCGAGGCGATCCTCGTCGAGCTCGCCCGGCTTCGCGACGAACTTGTCCCCGACGCGGAGCTGGAAAAGGCGAAACGCTATCTGGCCGGCGGCCTCGAACTCAGGATGGACGACACACGTCACGTCGCCTCGTGGATAGGGGGCCAGGAAGCACTCCACGACCGCGTCCTCACGCTCGACGAGGCGCTCGCCGCCGTCGAGGCAGTCGGATCGCCCGACGTCCAGCGACTCGCCGGCCAGCTCTTCTGCGACGAGGGCCTGCGACTCGCCGCGGTCGCGCCGGCGCGCTACCTGCGAGGCCTCGAGGCCCGCCTCCGGCTGCCCGCATGACGACCGCTACGCGACCGGTCGGCGAGGCGGCACCGGCTCGATCGATGCCGCAGATGCTCGCCCACGCCCACCTCCGTCTCGGGCAGCTGGCGCTGGCCCGCACCGAGCTCGAGACGCTTGCCGAGTTCGGGACGCTCGATCCGGCTGGGCTGGTCGACCTCGCCGAGGTCCGCTGGCGAACCGGCGATCTTGCCGGGGCCGGCGAGGCGGCCGCGCTGGCGCTGCGCGACGACGACACCTTCCCGGTCGCGCTGCTGATCGCCTCTGAGGCGGCCGCGGAGCTCGGTCGGCCGAGCGAGGCGCGACGGCTGGCATCGCGGGCGATGGCGATGGCAACCGGTTCGATCGACGTGATCTTCGCCGGGATGCCCCGCTCGGCGGCCTGGCCGCCCGATGGCGACGAGCCGCCACCGACCGCGCCGACCCTCTTCGATCGCGCGCCGGAGTCGCCACCGCCGCCCGATCGACGCGGACCCGCCACCGAGGGACCAGCGCGTGCTCCGGCCGCACCGGCCGCACCCCCCGCCGGGCCGATGACGCTCGGCCTGTGGGACGACGGGGTCGAGCCCGACCCCGCGACGCGGGAGCTCCCGGACCCCGCGGTCGAGCTGGAAGCGGGGATGGCGGCCCTCGTGGCCGGGCGGTTCGACGAAGCGGCGCTCCGGTTCGGGATCGCGCTGCGGTTCGCCCCGGCGCTCGCGCCAGCCGTTCTCGAGGCGACCGCGAGTGCCCGAGCGTCAAGCCTGTCGGTCGTGCGGGGCGACGCCTATCGCCTGGCCGGCCACGAGATGGAGGCACGCGAGGCCTATCTCGTTGCGGCGCACGGCGGTCTCCCGGAGCGACGTCGACGGGTCCGGGTCCGCGCCGCCAAGCCCGGGGCGGCAACGACCGATTCGGATATCGCGCCGCTCGAGAGCGCCGATCTGGAGGCCGTGGCAGGCGCGGACGCCCAGGCGGCGCCAGTCGATCCGGCGCCCGACCCTGCCCCCGACCTGCCCGACGAGCGCGAGCCGACGACCTGATTCTCGCTCGTCATCCGATACAATCCGGCGTCCAGCCCCGACCGTAGTCCAAGGTAGACATGCCAGGCATCGAACGAACCCTCGTCCTCGTCAAGCCCGACGGCGTCCAGCGCCAGCTGGTCGGCCGGATCCTCGCCCGCTACGAGGCGCGCGGCCTCAAGATCGTGGGGCTCAAGCTCGTACAGGTCGATCGCGTGCTCGCCGAGCTCCATTACGCGGCCCACCGCGAGAAGCCGTTCTTCGCGGGTCTTGTCGATTTTATCGTCTCTGCGCCGCTCGTCGCGCTCGCCCTCGACGGACCGAACGCGATCGCCGTCGTCCGCGCGATCAATGGCGCGACCCGCCCGCACGAGGCGGCGCCCGGCACGATCCGCGGCGATTTTGCGCTGGAGACCGCGCACAACATCGTCCACGCCTCCGACTCGCCTGAGGCCGCCGCCGCGGAACTCGCCCTCTGGTTCACGCCCGCCGAGCTCCACGAGTACGAACGCGACATCGATCGCTGGGTCCTGGCGCCAAACGAATAGATCTCTCGGGCGGACGCTACTGCCCGACCGACTCGCCGGGCGCGGTTGACGTCCCGGGCGCCTCGGAACCCTCCGGCGCGATGGATCCGCCGGCGGGCGAGCTTGGGCCGGCGCCCGGACCCGGCCCGGCCGAGCCGCTCGGCTCGATCTCGCCGGGGACCGCGATGCTCGGCGGCAAGCCGGCGGCAGCCGCCGGTCCGTCGAAGGCACCGGCTGCCGTCGCAAGCGCGAGGACGCCGAGCAGCGCCGCGACCAGGGCCGTGGTGAATGCCCGGTTCGTTTGCCAGATCCCTCGCGCCCAGCGACGCAGTGCCGTGAGGTCCGGCGCGGTCCCGCGCGGGCGCCACGCGACGATCGGCTGGACGATCCCATCGGACGGCTGGAACCCGATGACGAGCAGCCGGAGGTAGTAGCCGAGTGGTGCGAGCGTGGCGAGCGCGACGATCGTTGCGAGCGGCCCCTCGAGGGTCAGGTCAACCAGGGTTCGGCGGGCCTCGAACGCCACGAGGCCCGGGAATCCGACGCTCGCGATCATCACCAGCACGAAGGCGACCGCGAGGACGGGTGCCCGCCGGGCCCAGCCCCGAAGGTCGGTGATGCGGCCGGTGAAGAAGCCCGCCCGGATCCCCGCTGCCCAGGCGGCGAAGGCACTCCGCGCGACGACGTAGGCGAGGATCCACGTCCGTGCCGCCGGCCAGGCCTCGGGGCGCAGCGCGGCGAGCGCCAGGATGATCACGCCGGCATCGCCGACGATCGAGTAGCCGAGGACGTGTTCGATGTCGTCCTGGACGAAGGCTGCGATGGCTGCGAGGACGATCGAGGCGATCGCCACGGCAAGGACGACCGATCGTTCCGGCCCGAGATCGAGCGCCAGCGGCGCCACCGATGCGTCGATCCAGGCGAGCGCGACGACCGCCAGCGATGCCGGCGCCAGGGCGGTCAGGACGGGGAGTGCCGTCTCGGGGACCACATCGGTCAGGCGTGCAGCCCAGAGATGGAACGGGATTGCGCCGAACCGCATCGCGACCGCCACGGCGAAGGCGAGATAGGCCAGCCCGAAAACGACCGGCTGCGCGGAGAGCTCGCTGAGGTCGCGGCCGATCCAGGCCGTTGCCGCGATGGCGAATGCGCCCGCGACGACCACGGCGCGCGTCTCGCGGATCCCGACGGTCGCGCCCGCCCGGCCACCGCTCGGGATGAGCGTCACGAGGACGCCGAACAAGGGTCCGGCCGTCGCGACCAGGACGGCCGATCGCGGGTCGACGAGACCCATCGTCAGCCCGGCCGCACCGAGGATCGCCAGCGTGACCGCCGGCGCGTCGCGCCGCGAGCCGCTCGCCAGTCCCGCCACGGAGAGTGCCAGGCCGACGGTCGAGCCGAGGATCAGGAAGAGCCGGAGATAGGCCGTCGTGGCCAGCCCGTCACCACCGATCAGGAGCGTCTCACCGGGTCGCATCGCGACCGCGGCGGCCGTGGCCCCAGCGAGCCCGAGCAGCCCGACGACGACCGACCACGCATGGCGGCCTCGCAACGCGATCGCCAGCCCGGCCGCCCCGAAGGTGACGACGAGGTAGACCACGAGGCTCATCGACGCTTGGTCGGGCGGGGATCGGTGGCGTGGCTCGTGCGTGGCGCCATGGCCGTGCTCAGCTCGAACCCGGCTCCGCCATCCGAGCGAGCCGCGAGCGCGAGCACGGCGACGGCGCCGCCGAGCGCGGCCACGAGGCACGCGCTGAGCAGCGACTCCAGCTCGTCGGGCGTCCCGCCCAGCCCGGCCCGCATGAGCAGGACGCCGCCGATGAGGAGCGCCAGGCCGAGTCCGATTCGCATGACGTCGCGGCCGGTGACGACGGGGAGGACCGCGAGTGCGGCGAGCGCGAACCCGGCGGCGGAGGCGATCGGCGGGCCGGCCGCGGGAGCCCCGAGCCCGTGACTCCCGTAGCCGACCACGGCACCGGCGAGTGCGAGGAACGCCTCGGTCGGCCAGCCGACGAGCGAGCCCCCGGTCCGCAGGCGGATGTCGCGCGCCGCGACCCACAGCAGGTATCCGGCGAGCAAGGCCCCGACGAGCCGCGCGGCGAGGCTCAGCGGGGCTGCGGGCGGATCGGCCAGCCAGGGCGCCCCGACCATCGCGACGACCAGCCCGAGGACCGCGGTCCGTGCGTTCCGGGCCGAGCACGCCACGATGGCTCCGACGACGACCGCGATCGCGATCGTCGCAAGGGCCGGGTTCACGGCGCGGTTGCCAGCTCCGGGTAGGTGGGTGTCGACAGGATCCCGAAGACGTTGATCGGCCAGTAGCGGAGCCAGGCACGACCGATGACCTGGCTGACCGGCACCTCGCCGAAGGTCCGCGAATCCTGCGAGTTCTGGCGGTGGTCACCCATCAGGAAGAGGTCGCCCTGCGCAACGACCCAGCGACTCGCCTCACCCTGGGTGGTGGTCGGTTGCGGAGGATCGGCCGGGCTGTCCCTGAACGTGTAGGGCTCGTTGAGCTTGGTGCGGTTGATGAAGACGCTGCCATCGTGGATCTCGACGGTGTCGCCACCGACCCCGATGACTCGCTTGATGAACGGCGTGCCGTCCTCCTGGACCCAGTCGGCGGGGGGCGTGAAGACGACCACGTCACCGCGCTTGTAGGTATCGAACCGCGGCGTCAACTTGTCGACGAGCACGTATTGGTCCGGCTCGAGCGTGTGCTCCATCGATTGCTGCTGGACCTTGTAGGGCTGAGCGACGAACGACTGGATGACGAAGAAGATGATGAGCGTGAGGACCAGGGTCTCCACGATCTCGAGGAGACACCCGAGGAGGGGTTTGCGCGTCACAAGACCGGCAGTATAGGGGCTGGAACACGCCACCGCCGGTGGCCGGGCGAACGGTGCAAACCCGATGTATAACCGGCTTCGCATCCGACATTGACCCGGCTTCTCGCGCCTTGTTACACTCCGCGACGGCCCGCAAGGTTCCAACCCCTCTCGAATACCGAGGGGTCGCCTGAGCCGCTTCCCGGTCGTGGTTCCAGCGTGGCACCGCGCGCCTGCGGCCGGTTCGCGATCGATAGCCCAGCCCACTCTCGAGGAGGACCGCAAGACCCTGATGGATGCCAGTTCACTTCAGCTGATCATCCTGCCGGCGGGCATCATCGCCATCCTCTTTGCGATCTACCTCGCTCGCGATGTCCTCGCTCGCGATACGGGGACGCAGGCGATGCAGGATGTTGCCGGCACGATCTACGAGGGCGCGGTGGCGTTCATCCGCCGCCAGTACGTGACGATCGCGGTGCTCGCGGTCGTCGGCGCGGTCGCCGTCGGCATCATCATCTCGGTCTTCGAGACGCAGGCCGTCGCGGATACCCCCATCTTCGGTACCGAGCTCGGCATCCGGACCGGCTTCGCCTTCCTCGTCGGCGCCGCCTGTTCGATGGCGTCGGGGATCATCGGCATGTTCATCAGCGTCAAGGCCAACGTCCGGACCGCTTCGGCCGCCCGGCGCAGCGTTGTCGAGGCCGTCCAGGTCGCCATGCGCGGCGGCGCGGTCTCGGGCTTCCTCGTTGTCGCCCTCTCGCTGCTCGGCGTCTACGGCATCTTCGCCCTGTTCGGCGGCCTCAACGCCGACACGGTCCGCCAGGCGCCCTTCCTCATCGTCGGCTACGGCTTCGGCGCCTCGTTCGTCGCCCTCTTCGCCCAGCTCGGCGGCGGGATCTACACCAAGGCCGCCGACGTCGGGTCCGACCTCGTCGGCAAGGTCGAGGCCGGAATCCCCGAGGACGACCCCCGCAACGCCGGGGTGATCGCCGATCTCGTCGGCGACAACGTCGGCGACTGCGCCGGCCGTGGTGCCGACCTCTTCGAATCGACCGCCGCCGAGAACATCGGCGCGATGATCCTCGGCGTCGGGGTCTATGTCATCGCCCAGAGCGCCGGCTGGCCGCACCCCGAGGCCTGGATCTTCTTCCCGCTTGTTGTCCGCGCCTTCGGACTCCTGGCCACGATCGTTGCGATCTTCTTCGTCCGCGGCAGCGAGACCGAGAACCCGATGAACATGCTCAACCGCGGCTACTGGGTCACGACCCTGCTGTCGGTCATCGGACTCGGGATCACGACGGCGGTGATGATGAACACGAACGGCAGCACGGGCGCAATCCTGAACCTGCCGACGTGGGTCTACTTCTTCGGCGCCGGCATCGTCGGGCTCGCGACGAGCGTAGCGTTCGTCTACATCACCCAGTTCTACACAGCCGGCACATACCGACCGGTCCGCGAGATCGCCGAGGCGTCCCGGACCGGCCCCGCGACCAACATCATCGCCGGCACTGCGGTCGGCTACGAGACGACCTTCGTCACCGCCATCACGATCGGCATCGCGCTCTTCGCCAGCCACTGGCTCGGCGAGCAGGCCGGACTGACGAGCGGCGGACGCAACGTCGGCGGCATCTTCGGGACCGCGGTCGCGACGATGGGGATGCTCATGACGACGGCCTACATCCTGGCAATGGACACGTTCGGCCCGATCACCGACAACGCCGGCGGCATCGCCGAGTTCAGCCGAGCCGAGGCCGGCGCGCGCGAGATCACGGACCGCCTCGACGCGGTCGGCAACACGACCAAGGCCCTGACCAAGGGCTACGCGATCGCATCCGCCTCCCTGGCGGCCTTCCTCCTGTTCAGCGCCTACATCGACAAGATCAACCTGATCCTCGCGCGGCAGGGGAAGCCGCTCATGGAGTCGGTCAACCTGGCCAACGTGAACGTGTTCATCGCGGCGCTCATCGCGGCGATGCTCGTCTACTTCTTCAGCTCGCTCGCGATCCGCGCCGTCGGCAACACGGCACAGGCGATCATCGTCGAGGTCCGCCGCCAGTTCCGCGAGATGCCCGGGATCATGGACTACACCCAGCGCCCTGATTACGCCCGGGTGGTCGACATCACGACCAAGGCCGCCCTGCGCGAGATGATCGCCCCGGGTCTCGTCGCCGTTGCCACACCGATCATCGTCGGCGTCCTGCTCGGCTACGAGGCCGTCGCGGGGATGCTGATGGTCGGGACGATCTCGGGCGTCATGCTCGCGACCGTCCTCAACAACAGCGGCGGTGCCTGGGACAACGCCAAGAAGTACATCGAGTCCGGGCATCTTCTCGATGCCGCCGGAAACGTCCTCGGCAAGAAGACCGATGCCCACGCCGCGGCCGTCGTCGGCGACACCGTCGGCGATCCGTTCAAGGATACCGCCGGTCCGTCGCTCCACGTCCTGATCAAGCTGCTGGCCACGGTCACCCTCGTGATGGCGCCGCTCTTCATCAGGTAAGTCACGGCCACCCGGAAAGGCGCGGGATCGCATGGACATCCTTGTCCAGGCACTGATCATGGGCGTCGTGCAGGGACTCACCGAGTTCCTGCCGATCTCCTCGTCCGGGCACCTGATCATCGTTCCGTTCCTGTTCGGCTGGACGGATCCGTTCATCACGTCGCTCGCGTTCAGCGTGATGCTCAACGTGGGCACCCTCGCCGCGCTACTGATCTATTTCTGGCGGGACTGGTTCCGGTTGGTACCGGCCGGTCTGGCGGCCATCCGCGATCGATCGTTCCGTGACGATCCTGACCGGCGCCTTGCCTGGCTGCTCGTGGCGGCCACCATCCCGGCGGCGATCACCGGCTTCCTCCTGAGCGATTTCATCGACAGGCAGTTCCACGGCACGGGTCCCGGCACGGTCGGGGCGGTGGCGGTCATGCTCGTCGTCGGGGCGGCCATCATGTGGTTCGCCGATCGATGGGGCGGTCAGGACAAGGGTGTCGAGGACGTGACCTTCCCGATCGCGCTCGGCCTCGGCGTGGCCCAGACGCTGGCGCTGATCCCGGGCATCAGCCGCTCGGGCATCTCGATCGCCGCCGGACGGTTCGCAGGCCTCGGCCGCGAGGCCGCGGCGCGCTTCAGCTTCTTGATGGCGGCCCCGATCATCCTCGGGGCGACCATCTTCGAGGTCCGCAAGCTGGTCACGGGCGATGCCGGCGTGCCGGTCAGCGCAGGCCCCCTCGTCGTCGGGGTGGTGGCGTCGTTCGTGGCCGGCATCCTCGCGATCAACGTCCTGCTCGGCTACCTGCGCAGCCACTCGCTCAACCTCTTCGTGGCGTACCGGCTCGTCCTCGCCGCGGTCGTCGTCATCGTCTGGCTCCGCTAGCGCGCCCGAGCACCCGATGGAGGTGATGAAGCAGCTCCGACAGCGGGCGATCCGCGACCTCGTCGATCAGCGGCCGATCCGGACCCAGCAGGAGCTCGCCGCCGCGCTCCGCGAGCGCGGCTTCCGAACGACCCAGGCCACGATCTCGCGCGACGTCGCCGAGCTCGGGCTCATCAAGATCAGCCGCGAGGGGACCGCGGCCTACGCCCTCCCGCCGCGACTGATCGAGGCCGAGACCTCCGGCGAGGACCGTCTGCGCAAGCTCCTGGTCGACCTCCCGGTCGAGATCCACGAGGCGGGACTCCTTCTCATCGTGCGCACGCTGCCCGGGTCGGCCCACGCGATCGCGGCCGCCCTCGACCGCGCCCGATGGGCCGAGGTGGCCGGCTCGATCGCAGGCGACGACACGCTGTTCGTGGCCTTTCCTGACCGCGGCTCGCTCCAGCGCATCAAGCGCCGCCTGGTTCGCCTCACCGAGGGGGGCGCAGGCGGATGACGGAGACGGCCTGAGGCCGCCATCGGTTTTGACACCGCTCGCGCCCGCGTCTACCATTCGCAGCCGGTCGGAACTTCAGGCGCGCGGCTCTGCTGCGGATCGCCTGGAGTTCTTTCCTTTATCCAAGACCGCCCAGGTCGGTCTGCCCACATCCGACCGTTCAGCCACGTGGGGTCCAACCGTGAACAACAAGCCCACCTATCTCTCGAAGGATGGCCTCCAAAAGCTCCGCTCGGAGCTCGACGACATGGTGTCCGTGAAGCGACCCGAGGTCGCCAACCGGATCCACGACGCCAAGGAGCACGGCGACCTGTCCGAGAACGCCGAGTACGAGGACGCCAAGAACGAGCAGGCGTTCGTCGAGGGCCGCATCCAGACGCTGGAGGCGCTCATCAAGAACGCCACGATCATCGACGAGAACCATTCGACCGAGCACGTCCAGATCGGCTCGACCGTCGCGGTCGAGAGCCCGGACGGATCGGAGCGCTTCACGATTGTCGGTTCGGCCGAGGCCAAGCCCGCCGAGGGCCGCATCTCGAACGAGAGCCCGGTCGGCCGTGCACTGCTCGGCAAGAAGAAGGGCGAGAAGGTCGTGGTGAAGGTGCCCGCGGGCGACTTCACCTACAAGATCGTCGGCATCACCTAGGCACAGCGGAGCTCTCATG
>JBDTNS010000066.1:0-9318 GCA_039933675.1 Chloroflexota bacterium | reverse complement strand
TTGCGATCGCGAGCTGCGGGAACGCTGCGCTCGCCGCGGCCGTCGTCGCGGCGGCCGGCCAGCGCGTGCTGGAGGTGTTCGTCCCCGTGGATGCCGACCCGGTCGTGGTGGCCAGGCTGAAGGAGCTCGACGCGCGGGTGACCGTGTGCCCCCGCGAGCCGGGACTCCCGGGCGACCCGACCTACCACCGACTGCGGCGTGCGCTCGCGGAAGGCGCCCTTCCGTTCACCTGCCAGGGCAACGAGAACGGACTCGCGATCGAGAGCGGGTTCACGCTCGGCTATGAGATCGCGGACGGGCTGGCCGGTGGGCCGCCGCTCGATCGGCTCGTGATCCAGGTCGGCGGCGGCGCCCTGGCGAGCGCCTGCATCGAGGCGCTCGGCGAAGCCGCGGTCCTGGGGGCGCTCGCCCGGACGCCGCGCTACCACGCGGTGCAGACCACCGGCGCCTGGCCGCTGCCGCGGGCGTTCGAGCGCGTCGCCGCGCGCCTGTCGACCGGCGCCGGGCCGGCGGAGGTACAGGCGGCGCTTCGATACGCCGCGACCCACCGCTCCGAGTTCATGTGGCCGTGGGAGGAGGAGCCTCGGAGCATCGCGCACGGGATCCTCGACGACGAAACATACGACTGGCTGGCCGTCGTCGAGGGGATGCTCGCCTCGGGCGGGGGCCCGGTCGTGGTGAGCGAGGACCTGCTGGGCAGGGCGAACACCCTCGCCGTCGATGCCACCCGCATCGATGTCGATCCGACCGGGTCGTCCGGGCTCGCCGGGCTTCTCGCCCTTCGCGAGCAGGGAGCGATCGGCGACCACGAACGGGTCGGCGTCCTGTTGACCGGGGTCCGTCGCTGACGCGGCTCCTCTGCCGGCCGACGGATCAGTTCGGCGTCGGCACGAGATCGAGCATGTCGACCGGCAGTCCCTCGGGAGCGTTCAGGATCTGACCGAGCGGCCCGACCTCCGCTTCGAGACCGGGGCTCGGTGTCACGTTGACCTTCCCGTCGCCGAATGTCAGGAGGAACCCGGGACGATCGCCCTGCGCGAAGCGGGCCGGGTCGAGGAAGAGCGCGGGCTTCACCATCGCCGGATACCCTGTCTCGGGGCAGAACGTCTCGCAGTTGCCGCATTCATTGCAGAGTTCGGCGAACACGAGATATTGCTGCTGGCCCGCGACCTCCATCCCCTCGGGCGTGCGGAGACGGAAGAAGGCGTCGTTGGGGCAGACCGTCACGCAGCAATTGCAGGCCACGCATCCCCACGTCTCGAGGACGTGGTCGACGTGCCGCGGCAGCTTGGCCGTGCCGGCCCGCGTGTACGCACCGTTGTGAACGGGGTCATGGAGCGTCGCGACGTAAGCGGCCACAGGACCAGAGAAGCCGTCGGCAAGCGCTGCCTCGCGCTCGTGGGTCCGCCAGGCCCCGAGATCGACGCATCCCGCCGCGGTCATCTCGCCTGAGAGGGCCGTGAGCATGGCCTTGAGCCGGCCGTATCCGCCGGGCCTCAGGAGATCCGAGCAGACCGTGATGGGCGTGAGTCCAAGCCCGGAAACCTTGGCGAAGTTCTGCTTCGTGACACCGGCCGAGAAGCTCACCTCGACCGGGCCGTCCTGCCCGTCGACGTGGAGCATGCCGGGCAGCGCGTGGTTGAGCTTGTCGAGGAGCGACATCGAGACCACGTGAAGGGGTTGCCCGGACAGGTACATCGGGTTGTCCTGCAGGGCCCCGCGGTGGTTTTCGACGACGAGCGTGTTGGTGAGCTTGACCCCGAACCGCCGCCCGCTGCCGCGCGCGAAGTCATCGAGATCCTTGATGAGCTCGACGCCCCGGGGGAACGTGAGATCGGCGTCGAAGTCGGGCTGGCGGAGCCGCATCTCGGTATATCCGAGCTCGCCATTGACGATCTCGCCGACTCGCTCGAAGCCGAGGAGCGTTGGGTTCAGCTTCACGACAACGTCGAGTCCGTGGCGGGTCATGAGGTGCTTGGAGATGGAGCTGATCTCGTCGGGCGGGCAGCCGTGGAACGTCGAGAGGGTGGCCGACGCGGCGATCCTGGTCGGGAACGCATGGTCTCGCCACGCCGCGAACGGCTCCGGGATCTCGGCGCGGAGCCGATCGATCGACTCGCTGGCGTCGGCGATCGCGTCGAAGTACGCCGCCACCTTGTCGGAGGAGATGCCGGCCAGGTCGTAGCCGACCGAGATGTCGAAGATGTGCGGACCGGGATCGGGCCCGATGAACGGGGTGAGCTCGTCCCACTGCCGGAGGATCCCGATGATCATCGAGGCCTTTACATACTCCTCGAGCGCCTGGCCGATCTTCAGCTCCTGACTCCACTCGACGTTGTATCCCACCGTTTCCATGTCGATGCACGGTCGGGAGACCTCGAGCTCGTCGAGGATCTGGATGGTCTTGAGTTCGACGATGCGGGCACCGGCGAGCCAGGCGAGGACGATGTTCTCCGCGAGCTGGCTGTGCGGACCGGCCGCCGGACCAAGGGGCGTGGCGGCGTCACGACCGAGGAACCGGACCGAGAGATCGGGACCGGCGGAGGCGTCGAAGAACCGGTTGGCAGGCAGGTCGAAGATCTGCCGCCGTGCCGCCCATTCGTGCGCGATCCGACCGAGGAGCACCCGAAGCGGGACCGGGACGAATGGTTCTTCAGCGCGTGCCATTGCGAGTCTCCTTCACAGCCGCGCGTGGAGCCGCACGGCCTGCTCCCGAGCCTTCGCCCGGACCTCTGTTGCATCGACGCGTGTGGGGTGTCCGTTCTCCCACACGACCTCGCCATCGACCTCGACTTTGAGGGGCCCGATGCCGGGCGTGAATGCGACGTGCCACGGGTTCAGCGGCTCGTAGGACCACGTGACGCGGTCGTCCCTCGCCTCGGGGACGAGGTCCCAGCCGTTCTCAAGCCATTGCCAGGCCGTTTCGGGTGAGGCGGTGACGTCGACCGACCGGTGGAGCGCGTAGGCGAGCCGGAATGTCTCGATCATGTGCGCGCCGATCCCGTCCGTCCCAAGCGCGACCGGGTTCGCAAAGCGAGCCGGGTTGGCGTAACCCACGGAATTGTTGAGGTTCGAGAACGGGTTGTGGAGGATCGTCCCGGCCAGGCCATGGTCCGTCGGAAGGTGCACGCCGTGGGCCAGGAGCCAGCGCTGGTTCGTGAAGCGGGCGAGGCGAGCGGGGGCTTCGACATCCTCCGGGCCTTCGCACACATGGACATGGACCCCGACCCCATACTCCTCGGCGAGCGCCGCCGCCGCGTCGAGGGTGCCGTCGCTGCAGGTGAATGCAGCGTGGATCCCGACGAGCCCTCGGCCTCCCTCCGCGAGAAACCGCCGGTTCTCCTCGAGTCCCAGCCGCGCCCCGTCCGGGCCGTGGCGATCGGTGACGCCATACGCACATACGACGCGTACGCCGACTTCTGCGCACGCCTTGGCGATGACCGAGAGCGACCCCTCGATCGCGCTCGGCGACTCGTGGTGGTCGATGATCGCGGTGGTGCCGCATTCGAGGGCTTCGAGGGCCCCGAGCTTCGCCGACCACTCGAGCATCTCGAGGTCGAGGGCGGTGTCGAGCCGCCACCAGATCTGTTCGAGGATCTCGCGGAAGGTCATCGGGGTACGCGGCGGGGCCGGCATGCCCCGGGCAAGCTCCGAGTAGAGGTGGTGATGGGCGCACACCAAGCCTGGCGTGACCCCCGGTCCGGGCTCGGTCATGGTGTCATCAGGGCCGATGCGACCGTCCCTGCCTCTTGATTGGTCGGCGGTTGTCGGTCGTCGTCGGCGACCCCGGATGCGACGCGGACCCCGGCCATCATCATGCCGATCTCCTCGCGGCTGGCCGTCCGCGGGTCTGCCGAGCCGATGATCGTGCCCTCGTACATGATGAGGACGCGATCGGAGAGGGCCAGCACCTCATCGAGGTCGTAGGAGATGAGCAGGACCGCGGTTCCGCTGTCGCGTTGCGCGATGAGCCGTTCGTGGATGTAGCGGGACGCGGACACGTCGATCCCCCTGGTCGGCTGGGCGACCAGCAGGACCTGCGGGATGCCCGACAGCTCTCGAGCCATGATCACCTTCTGGATATTTCCTCCGGAGAGGCTTCTGGCGGGTGTGGCCAGGCTGGGTGTCTTCACGTTGAACGCGGAGACCAGTTCCTGGCAGTGCCGCCGGATGGCGCGAGTTCGAAGGAACCCGAACCGTGAGTAGGCGCGGCTGCCGTGGTCCACCAACATGAGGTTTTCACCGACGCTGAAATCGGCGACCACGCCGTCCCGCATCCGTTCCTCCGGTACGTACCCAAGCCCTGCCGACCGAACCACGGCGGGTCCGCGCCCCGCCACTTCGGTGTCGTTCAGTCGGATCGACCCGCCGACCGGGGGCCGGAGCCCGGCGATCGCCTCGGCCAGCTCGCCCTGGCCGTTGCCGGCGACACCGGCGATGCCGACGATCTCGGCGGAACCGACCACGAAGCTGACACAGCATACGGCCTCGGCATCGCGATCGCTCTGGACGCGGAGGTCGGTCACGACCAGCCGCCCAGTGCCGGCGACTCCCTTGGTCGGACGCGCCGCGGTCGCGAGCTGGTGTCCCACCATCATCTGTACGAGCAGGTTGCGGGACGCCTCCGCGGCAGGAACGGTGCCGACGACCTGGCCGTTGCGGAGCACCGTGATCCGATCCGACAGCTCGAGCACCTCCGTGACCTTGTGCGAGATGAAGACCAGCCCTCGGCCGTCCTTGGTCATCTGGCGCAGGACCGCGAAGAGATCCGCGACCTCCTGAGGAGCCAGAACGGCCGTCGGCTCGTCGAGGATGAGGACCGAGACGTCACGATACAGCGCCTTGATGATCTCGACCCGCTGCCGCTCCCCCACCGAGAGCTGCCAGATGAGAGCCTGCGGGTCGACGCTGAGCCCGTAGCGCTCCCCAAGCTCGAGGATGCGCGCCGACACGCGCTCGAGGTCGTTCCCCGGTCCGCGTGATGTCTTGGAGCCGAGGGCCACGTTCTCGGCGACGGTCAGGGTGTCCACCAGCATGAAATGCTGGTGGATCATCCCGATCCCGTGGTCGATCGCACTTGATGGCGAGCTGATTGCGACCGGTTGCCCGTTGACCATGATCTCGCCCTGGTCGGGCCGATAGAGCCCGTAGAGCACGCGCATGAGCGTGCTCTTGCCCGCGCCATTCTCACCGAAGAGGGTATGGACCTCGCCGGGGCGGATGTCGAAGCTGACGTCGTCGTTGGCGACCACGCCGGGAAAGCGCTTGGTGATGTGGCGCATCTCCACCATCGGGGGGACCGCCTCCACCGGCGGTCTCCCCGGCCCGGTCACGCCCGGGCTCATCAATCCTGACTCAACCATCGAAGATCACTTCGGAACGGTGACCGTTCCGTCGCCGATCCCCTTGATCAGGGAGTCGGCCTTTGCCTTGACGTCGGCGGGAAGGGTGTACCCGGGGTTGAACTGGATCTGTTCACCACCGTTGCCCAGGGTCATCGTGTAGGTCGTTCCTCCGAGTTTCCCACTATTGATCCCGGTGATGATCGGCTCGAGGGCCGGAGCCCAGTTGTAAATCTGGCTCGCGACCACGTTGGCCGGCGCCAGGGACGCCTGCGTCCACTGCGTTCCGAACCACGGGAGATTCCCGGACGTGGCGACGCCGATCGCCCCGACGACCGCCTGTGAGCTGCCGGTCAGGACGTCGGCCTTGTTGGCCACGAACGCCTTTGCGGCGGTGGCCATCAGGCTCGCGTCGCTGAACGAACCGGTGTAGACGGGCGTGCAGTTGATCGAGGCCTTTTCGGCCTTGGCGCCGGCGCAGAACCCGTCCACGTAGAGCTTGGCATCTCCGACCTCGATCGGTCCGATGACCCCGACGACGCCGGACTTGCTGAGCATCGCCGCCATCGCCCCCTGGACGTAGCCGCCCTCCTGGGAGTTCGCCTGGTAGGCATAGATGTTCGGGAGATCGAACGTGGATGCCGCTGTCCCCCATGCGAAGGAGACCGCCGGGAACAGCGGTGCCAGCTGCTGCAGCGTCGACCCGTACTGCGACCCGTGCGCGATGACCAGGTTGTAGCCCTGCGACGCGTAGTTACGGATCACATTGCCCGCGGTGGCCAGCACGAACTGGTTGTCCGAGACGGCGATCTCGAGGTTGTACTTCGTCTTGAGTGAATTGAGTGTCTCCACCATCGACTGGGTGAACGCAAGATCGTTCACGGCGCTCGGCGCGATCAGCGCCACCTTGAAGACCGCCGGCGGCGGCCCGCTCGGGGCCGAGGCGGATTCAACGGCCGACGGACCGCTCGAGGCCGGCGTGGACGCCACGGCCACAGGTCCGCTCGAGGTCGCGGCGGACGTCACGGCGCCGGACGAGGTGCTGCTCGCGCATGAAGCGGCGACCAGCGCCACGACGGCGGCGCCCAACACCCACCCAAACGCACGGTCGACATGTCTCTGCATTCGCATCCCGATCTCCTTTTCGTGGGAACCGCGCTCTCGTCAGAGAGCGTCACTAACCTCCTGGTTCGCACCAACGGGCGCTCACGTGCGCCGCGGCGCTTTCGAAGTGCATCCCTCAGCCACCCCTTTCGTACGGTCTGCCGAGGACCGCCGGCTGCCGGAAGCGACGAGCGATGAACAGCAGGGCGACAACGGTGATGATGGCCGGCGCGGTGGCAGCCAGGTCGGATGCACTGAGCGGGATGATCCCGAGTGATTTCCAGGTGAGGATGACGGCTCCGACCAAGCCATAGAGCAGTGCTCCGGCCATGACGCCGACCGGTCGCCATCCCCCGAAGTAGACGAGCGCGACAGCGATGAAGCCCGCGGCCTGGGTCAGGTTGACCTGGAAGATGCCGTTGTACAGCAACAGGCTCGCGCCGGCGAGACCCGCCAGGGTGCAACCGAGCATCACGGTCGACCAACGGATGAGCGCGACACTCACGCCAAGGGTGTCGGCGGCGGCCGGGTTCTCGCCCACCGCCCTGATCCTCAGCCCATAGGACGTCCGGTTGAGCATGATGGTCACGACCGGGACGAGGATGAAGGCCAGGTAGACGAGGAGGTTCTGGTTGAAGAACATCCCACCGATCACCGGGATCTGATCGAGCAGCGGGATGCCGACCGGCTGCAGCGTGGCGATCGGAAGGGGCGTGCCGACCAGTTTCGTGAACAGCAGCGCACTGAATCCCAAGCCGAAGAGGTAGACGCCGATCCCGCTGATGCCCTGTTCTGCCTTGAGCTTCACGCTGACGATCGCCGTGACCACGCCCATGATCGTGCCCGTCGCTGCGCCCGCCAGGATGGCGATGAAGAGATCGCCGGTCTTGAGGGCGATGAAGTACGTGACGAACGCGGCCAGCAGCATGATCCCGTCGACCCCGAGGTTGAGGACACCGCTTCGCTGACCGATCGTCTCGCCGAGCGCGGCCAGCAGGAACGGGGTCGCCACGGCGATGCCCGATGCGACCGTGGTCGTGAGAACCGCAAAGGTGAAGAAGTCGTTCATTGTTCGTCTCCGCCCATCACGGCGAGGGGTGGATCGCGGCGGCGCAGACGGAGCCGGCTCGTCGTCCGCGCGCCGGCAGCCGCGTTCGACCGGGCGCGAGCTCGTCGGCGCTGGTATTCGAGCGCGACGACCAGGACCACGACGATCCCGCTGAGGGCGGTGACGAGATCCGACGGCACGCCGGTGGCGATCTGGAGAGCCGAGCCGCCCACGATCAGACCGCCGAAGAAGAATGCCGAGACGATGGTCCACAGCGGGTTGAGGCCGCCGAAGAGGGCAACGACGATGCCGTTGAACCCGGCCGAACCCGTGAACCCGGTCAGGCTGCCATCCGCCACCATGCGGTGCGGGAGGCTGCCGAACACCAGGATCGCTCCCGCGAGACCGCAGCACGCCCCGCTCAGGGTCATCGCCGTGACGATCGTCCTCTTGACCGACATGCCGGCGTAGGCCGACGCGTCCGGCGAGAGCCCGACGGCCCGGATCTTGAACCCGTAGCTCGTGCGCCAGAGCAGGAGGTACGCGGCGACCGCCACGCTGACCGCGATCACGATGCCCAGGTGGAGCTGCGTCCCAGGGACGAGGACAGGTAGCCAGGAGTTCGTCGACAGGAGCTTCGTCTCCGGGATCAGGCCCCCGACCGAGCCCTGCGACTTGTCGACCATCGGGCCGGCGAGGAGGTAGTTCATGACCTGGACCGCGACCAGGTTGAGCATGATGGTGCTCAGGATCTCGTTGACATTGTGGAACGCCTTGAACCAGCCCGGGATGGCGCCCCAGATCCCTCCGCCGACGGCGCCAGCCACCAGGACGAGGGGAATGAGGATGGGACCGGGCAGATCGGGAAGGGTGAGCGCCACGGCGGTCCCGGCCAATCCACCCATCGCGATCTGGCCCTCGCCGCCGATGTTGAAGACATTGGCGCGGAACGCGATGCAGATCCCGACGCCGACGAGCAGCAGCGGAATAGCCTGGACCGCGGTGGCGCTCAGCGCATAACTGCCACCGAAGGCTCCCTTCAGGAGCGCGCTGTAGCCGGTGAGTGGATTCGCGCCGAGCGCCAGCATCATCACGGCGCCGAGCAGGAGCGCGACGACAAGAGCGAGAGGGATCGCGAACCAGATCAGCAGGAACCGACCCCCGTCCGTGCGGAGGCTGGCAAAAACAGACCTCGCGGTCTTGCCAGGATCACTCCGGGTCATACCTGCTCCGCTCTGGATCGGCCATCACGCGCGGTTGCGGATACGAGATCCGGGGTGTGCGCTTTTCGATCGCCGAATTGCCATCGCCGGCCAGACGCGAGTCGTCTGTCGTCGGTCCGTTGTGACAACGAAGTATGGACGGTCGAAAGAATCGGTCCTAAGTGCCATTCGGCCTGTGGGGACGGGCCACGCGGTCATGTTCGCCTCGTGGCCCGGTAGTCCGTTCGGCACTTGTAGACTGAATCGGCCGAAGGTGACAATGGGTTCCTCGGAACGGACCGGTCGCAGATCGCATGGACGTCGGCCCCAAGCGGCGTGATGCCAAATGCTCGCGACCTTGATTCGGCCGATCGAACGGGCGCGATGAAGTCAGTCACACAAAATAGAAGGTGGTAGACGATGCGTAGTTTTGCTGGTCGCGACATCCTGTCCTTGAAGGACTTCAGCCGCGACGACTTCTTCCGCGTCTTCCAGGTTGCCGATGACCTGGCCCCGATCGCCAGGGACCGCCGCAACTCCGACCTGCTGAAGGGCAAGTCGCTGTTGACCGCCTTCTATCAGCCGAGCACCCGGACCCGGCTCTCGACCGAAGCGGCGATGC